>DAIMKA010000305.1:0-2310 GCA_036721955.1 Lachnospiraceae bacterium
CTCCCGTTCACTTCCGGCATGATTTCATCCACGCTCCTTGCCGTAGAAGCATCCAATGCATATAGAATGCTGCGTTCCAGCTCCGACAGCACCGGCAGCGCCTTCTCCCGCTGCTCCGGATTTCTTTCCTCTGTTGCCTGCACCTTGCGGCTTGCGGCCGCAGGGTTTTCCGACATTTCCTGTGGGAGCGCCTGCCTGTGCTCCCGCTGCGTTGGACGGCTTCCAGCTCTGTCCTCCCCGGTTTCTTCGGAAACCTTCCTTTTCTCTCCGGCCCGCACGGCCTGCTTCACAGGCTGCGGCCTCTGCCTCCGGCTTTCTTCCTTCTCTTCTCCTGTCAGCTCTTCCAGAAGTGCCTTCGGAGAAACCGCGATGCCTGCCCCCTGACGGATCAGCTCATTGCAGCCGGTGCTCCTTGCGTCGCAGATCCTGCCCGGAACCGCAAAGACATCCTTTCCCTGCTCCAGCGCACAGTCCACCGTAATCAGCGTCCCCGACCTCTCCCTTGCCTCCACGACAAGGAGGGCATCCGACAAGGCGCTGATGATCCGGTTTCTCGGAGGGAACAGCCTCGCCTCCGGCTCCGTCCCGGGCCGGTATTCCGAAATCGCGCCGCCCCGCTCGCACAGTGCCTCGTACAGGTCCCGGTTTTCCTTCGGATAACAGATGTCCACGCCGCATCCCAGAACCGCGAACGAGGCATCCGACACTTCCAGGGCTCCCCGCCCCGCAATTCCGTCCACGCCGTGCGCCATTCCGGAAATGATCTGAATGCCTCCCTGCGCAAGCTCCACGGCAAATCTCCTTGCCTGCTCCCTTCCATAGGGCGAAGCCATCCGTGCCCCGACGATGCCGACGCTCATTCCCTCCTCCTTCGGAAGACGCCCCCGGTAATACAGTGCAAACGGCGGATCCGGAATGTTCCGAAGACGCCTCGGAAACTCCGGGTCGCCCGCCCAGACAAAGTGAATTCTCTTCTCCTGCAGATTTCTTGCCAGCCGTTCCGGGGAACAGTCCCTTCTGCCGCGGCGCAGGATTTCCGCCACCCTCGGTTCATTCTGCACTTTCACTGCATCCCCCGGGAGATTGTCCGAATCTTTTCTCCCTGCCGCCGCATAGAGCTTCTCTGCAAAATCCGGATCCTCCCCGGACTGTGCAAAAAGCCGGTACAGCGTGGCATTTCCAAGCCCCGGCAGACTGCAGAGCCAGAGCGTATATTTCTTTCGTTCGTTCATCCCGGCATTCCCTCTTGTCCCGGCTTCCCCCGGTCCGCGCTGCGATAGCCGACGGCCTCCGCCAGGTGATCCTCCAGAATTTCATCCGCGCCATCCAGATCCGCGATGGTCCTTGAGACGCGGAGGATCCGGTGAAACGCACGGGCAGACAGATCCATCCGTCGGAACACCTCCTTGACAAACTTCTTCTCTTCCCGTCCGAGCACGCAGTATTTTTCCGTCTGCGCCGCATTCATTTCCCCGTTGAACAGAATCTTCTCCTCCCGGTACCGGAAGGCCTGCCGCTCTTGTGCGGCCTCAACCCTCTTCCGGATCTCTTCGCTTTTTTCCCCTGATTTTCTGCCAAGGAGTTCTCCCACCGGAACCCTCGGCGCATCCGCACACAGATCAAACCGGTCCAGAATCGGACCGGGAATCCTGCTCTGGTAGTTCTGAATCTGCGCCCTGGTGCAGCTGCACCGGTCCTCCGGGAAATAGCCGCAGGGACATGGGTTCGCGGCTCCCACCACCATGCACTTCGCAGGGAACTCAAAGGTTCCGCTGTTTCTCGCAATGACAATTTTCTGATCCTCCAGGGGCTGCCGCAGCAGGTTTAAATTCTCCCTTCCAAATTCCGGAAGCTCATCCAGAAACAGGACGCCGCGGTGCGCGAGTGAAACCGCTCCGGGCTTCGGGTAGCTTCCTCCGCCCACCAGAGCCTGCTGCGTGATGGAATGGTGCGGCGCAACAAAAGGGCGCTCCCGCACAAGGGGCTCCCCCTCCGGCAGCTCCCCCGCAATGCTGTAAACCGAGGATACCTCCAGCCGCTCCTCATAGGTAAGATCGGGGAGAATCCCGGGAAGGCACTTCGCCATCATGGACTTTCCGGAGCCGGGCGGACCGATCATCAGGATGTTGTGGAATCCAGCCGCCGCGATTTCCATTGCCCTTTTCACACCGTCCTGCCCGCAGACATCACCGAAATCCGCCAGTATCTTCCTTTCCCCGGTTTCTGCCCGGTCAGGCTCCAGTTCCTGTTCCGGCGGGAGAAAGGCATCGCGTTCCCCATTCGGAAGCCTCAGATAATGAAGCACCTCTT
>DAIMKA010000306.1:0-1718 GCA_036721955.1 Lachnospiraceae bacterium
CATCGAATCTCCCGGATCCTTTACATTGACATGAATTTCCAGCTTCTCTCCCGGTTTTGCCGCCCGGTCACATCCGCCTTCTATCTGAATGTCCGGTGCATGATTTACCCGGCTGTATTCCTTTTCTTCTGTCCAGGATGCCCTTGCTGCAAAATCATTCATCCAGTCACACACCCATCGTGACATGGAAAAAGCGCCTCCGGTTACCGCTCCCTGCGGTTCATCTTCGCAGCTCAGGTAGTAGTTCGCCGCATTATGAAATTCATTTTCTTTCTTTCGGGCATATCTTCCGCCCCAGCCGCCATAGGCAGGATTCTCCAAACTTCTCAGTCCCCGGTCCAGCAGATACAGAAAAGAAGGAGAATCGCCTTCGGAAATCATGTCATACTGCCGATGCACCGTTTTTCCCCACCATCTTCCCTCTGCAAGCTCCGGATTGCAGCCAAACTGTGACTCCCACTCTTCCCCCGGATATTCATGTCCGTCCATCCAGGTGTGGTACTGCCGCATATAATCTCCATGGGAAAGAAGATGCCTGCGGATCCACTCTCCGGAAAAGCATTCCAGAGCCTCCTTCGGATCTGCATGTTCTCCATACAGAAAAGCCACCGGCATAATCTGCATACAATGGATCAGCTCCACCTCCGGCCACGCGACCGATATATAGTCCTTATAGGTTTCGTCCTGCGTGACAATCATTACAATGACCAACTGGTCAGAAACCTTCCGGTAAATTTCTTCCCAACGGTCCGTGTTCCGATACTCCTCTTCGATGGACTTCAATGCCCTCGCCACTGTACTGGTTCCACCTCCGATCTGCACATAGAGTTTCCCCGGGGCATCCTTCAGAATGGCTTTTCGGATCAACTCAGATCCCGGTGTCACTTCGTCCATTTCCGACACATATTTCACATTCCCGATTGCCGTAATGCTACGTAAATACTCCGGTGACGGATAGTCCGGATCCTGCGCCTTCAGGTTCGGATATACCTTCGCATAGGAATCGATATACCGGTACATCCACGAAGGATCCGCCCAACGCTTCGGCGCAATGCCCTTCTCCGGGATTCCTTCATAATGGAAACAGGAGCAGGAATATACAATTCCTTCCAACTCCAGATCATTCAGATACAGCATCTGATGAAGGAATGTATTCATATCGTCACACTCACCATCATTGGTATAAATTGTTCTGACCTTCTGCCTGTTGCTCATAAAATTCCTTTCCCTGTCTGATTTCTCTCTTCATACAAATTTCTGTACCCTTCTCACAGAACCCGCTTCAAAAACTGCAGGATCCGTTCTGCCATTTCCTTCTGATAAAACTGCATCCCCATATGTGGGGCATCCTTGACAAGATAGTATTCTGCAGGAATCCCCTTCTCCTTCAGCTGCTCATAAAACTCGTCGCTTGCCTTGCTGTCCACCAGTACATCTGCTGTTCCGTGAGCCATGAAAAAAGGCGGCGCAGCCTTTGTCACATTGCCGCAGGGTGCATAGCGTCTTGCTTTCTCCGGATTTTCCTCCGGGTCAAATCCCAGCAGCGGATTGGGACCTTTCCGGATATCATCCTCTCCAATCCTGATTTCTCCGATTTGCTGGTGCAGGAAACTCGTCGGTCCGTAGAAATCAATCACAGCATCCACATGACTGGACTCCCCGAGATACTCTCCAACCTCATATTCCGCACAGTCATTCGTAAGGCCCACCATAGAAGC
>DAIMKA010000306.1:1786-2284 GCA_036721955.1 Lachnospiraceae bacterium
GAATTGCTTTCTTCGCATCCTCCAGCTGGGAAGGAAAATGCGCCACATTCGACAGACGATACTGGATGCTTGCTACCACATAGCCCGCTTTGGCAAAATACAGCAGCCATGGAAGGTACGCCGCCTTCTCCATCGTCAGGAAGGCTCCGCCGCAGATCCACACAAGGAGCGGATGCTTCGTGTTCTTCTCCTGTTCCAGGGGAAGGAGCAGATCCAGGTTCAAATCCTTATAGTTATAGAAAGGGAACCAATAAGGAGTCTGCGCAAATTCAATGTTCTCCAGCATCGTCAGAAAAGGTTCTTTTGCCTCCTGCTCTTTCCGGATATGCTTCTGAAACGGCACAAACGGATCTGCAAACACACGGTGCAGGAAACGGTCAATCCGCTGTCTGGTCTCCTCCTGATAAATTCTGGGATCCGCATGCTGCGCATCTTCAATCTCCACCAGTTCCACACTGCATCCGTTTTCCTTCAGTTTTGCCGCAAGCGCTCTGCTCC
>DAIMKA010000307.1:0-2280 GCA_036721955.1 Lachnospiraceae bacterium
CGCCGTAATCCCACGCCTCGCACATCTGCTCCCGGATCTGGGAAAACGGCGTGGAATCGATCCACTCATAGGAAACCGGGCTCCCGTGGTAATCCAGATGATAGTACATGCCGTAGCCGCCCTCGTGCTCCCGCATTTCCTGCGTGGGGAGCGTGCGAAGGTGTCCGAAATTGTCATCGCTGAGCATGCAGATGACGCCGTCCAGGCCGTCCCACCGGTACAGGCCCTCAATCTCTTCGTTTCCGTAGTAGTACTCCTCGACTTCCTTGTAGACCGCGAGCATCTGCGGCGCGTGCTCCCGGATTTTTCCCTGCTCTTCCAGGTCCCGGATGAGGCCGCGCTGCGCGGAAATGATCTCCTTCAGGAGGGCAACGTTGTCCCTGACCGGGCTTCCCTCTCCCAGAAGCGCCGAGTCGCGCTCGCCCCGCATGCCGATGGTGATCATGTTCTCATAATGGCCGCGGCTTCGCAGCGCATC
The DNA here is from genome assembly GCA_036721955.1 of Lachnospiraceae bacterium. Lineage (GTDB taxonomy): Bacteria > Bacillota > Clostridia > Lachnospirales > Lachnospiraceae > CAG-791. The sequence goes on from DAIMKA010000307.1 coordinate 479, forward strand.
GCCCCAGTAGCGAAGAAGCCCTTCCCGGTTGACGCGAAAATCCCATGCGTTCCCGTAAACAGAATCCTCTCCCCGCACCTTGTCCCACTCTTCGCTCGCGCGAAGGCAGGGCTCATGATGGGAGAAGCTCCAGATCACACCGTATTCATCGGCGAGCTCCATGTCAGCCTCTCCCGGCCCGTCCAGCGGGAAGGAACTCGTCCACATGGCCGGCCAGATATAATTGCCCCTCATCCGCAGGAGGAACTCGAACACGCAGTCATAGAGCGAAGCGTTGAAACCGCCGAAATGCTCCATGCACCAGCTGCCGAAGGCCGGCCATTCGTCATTGATGAAAAAGCCGCGGTACTCAACCGAGGGTTCCTTCGACACGAAATTCAGCCGTTCGTCCAAAATAAGCTCCCTGCGGTGCACCGCCGGAGCATCTCCCCAGAAGGTAAGCGGCGTCACGCCGATGTATTCCGAGAGGGAAAACAGGCCGTAAATCGTCCCCCGCTTGTCGCTGCCGAGAACGAGAATCACATCCTGTCCGTCCAAAGCGTCAGCTTCCGCCGGGAGGAAAATGCGCAGATACGACTCGCGTTTTCCGCGGATCCTCTCCGTCAGCTCTCCGGAAAGACGCCCGGTCCGGATCAGCTCCTTTGTCAGGGGACTGCGCCCCAGCGTCGCCGCAAGAATCCGGACGGATTTTCCGGCGATCCCGGCCCGGGCATTTTCCTGTTCCTTTCCGTTTCCGTGAAAAACTTCCGGCCTGGTGCCGGTGACCTTTTCAAAATCATCCGCCACCTTCTCCGCAATCCTCCGGACGCCCGGATAGGCGGATTCCTCTGTCAGCAATACAAAGTTCTGCATCAGACGGTAATTCCTTCCCTTGCAAGAATCTTCCGGATCTTTTCTGTCTGATCCGGGGTCACCTCCGGAATCGGCTTCGTGCACACGGAGTTCTTCACGACGCCGCGCAGGCGGCACCCTTCCTTGATGATCGAAACGAAGAGAGGCCCCACCGCGTAGATGTCGAACAGGCGGTTGATCTGCTGCTGCCCTGCCGCGATTTTCTCCGCGTCGTTCTCACGCATCGCGCGGATCCATGCGCTGCAGAGCTCCGGAACCACGTTGGAAAGGCCGCCGATGATGCCGTCGCCGCCGGAGAGCACGTTGTGCGCCGCATTGTCATCAAAGCCGGAGAACACCTCGAATTCCGGGAACTCGCTCTTCACGGTCTTGATGAGCTCTCTCGTGTGATCCATTCCGCTGATGGTGTCCTTGATTCCCTTCAGATTGTCATGCTTTCTGCGAAGCTCCAGCACAACCTCGGGAGAGATGGAATAGCCGGTGCGGTCCGGGAAATTATAGATGTAAACCGGGCCGTGAATCTGAGAAAACAGCTCGTCGTAGAAGCGAAGCAGCGATGCATCGTCAAAACGGAAGTAATACGGGGAGATGATCATCACGGCATCCGCCCCCTGCTCCAGGCACCAGTTGGAATACGGAACGATCTCCGACTCCACCATGGAAGCGGTTCCGATGATGCAGCGAACCCGGTGGTCAATGCTGCGGATGGCAAAGCCCGCCAGCTCCTTTCTCATCTCCAGGTTCATGGCAAAAAACTCACCGATGCTTCCCTGAACCAGAATTCCGTCGATTCCGTTGGCAATCAGGTGTTCGAACAGTCTTCCCTGGCTCTCCAGATCCAAAGTGCCGTCTTCGTTGAATAAGGTAACTGCGGGAGTAATATAATTTGCTTTCATTTTCTTCCTTTCTGTTTTCCAGGCATTCGAATACGCGAGGAGAAATCCGCTCCC
>DAIMKA010000308.1:0-2273 GCA_036721955.1 Lachnospiraceae bacterium
AGGAAAGCGCGGTGTCCGGAAGCGGGCAGAGCGCAAGGAGCGCCGACGGAAGGCCGCGCGCGACGTATGTCCGGCCGCACACTTCAGAGGACAAGAAGCCGTTCCTTACGGGAAGGGCGGGCCTCGACAGTCTCAGCAAGGGGCTTCCGGCAGGCAGCAAGCCGGACTACGAGGTCGGAGACCGTGTAGAGCATGTCAAGTATGGCCAGGGAACCGTCGAGCAGCTGGAAAAAGGGCCGCGGGATTACAAGGTAAAGGTTACCTTTGACCATGCGGGAACCAAAATCATGTACGCGGCATTCGCGAAGCTTCATAAGGTGTAATGTTCAGCTGACTTTTGGCGTTGGTGTGGCTGACCGGCACACCGGGTTTTTCAGGTGTTTCAGGGGGTACAGGAAATGGATGATATGATCAGGGAAGTTGGTACCGCGGCGCTCGCCGCGATGCTGGAGAATCGGTTTGGAAAGAAAGGAAAGGAGAAAAGCAGTATGGAAAAGCACAGTGATCTTGGGAAAATTGTCCGGAACGTTCTGATTGTCATCGGTGTCATTGCCGTTGTCTGCGGCGTGATCTATGCCGTGGTGAAGTTCCTGCAGCCGAAGGAAGACGACGAATACTCTTTCCTTCATCCCAGAGACGATGAGGAAGACGAGGAAGAGTACCGGGATGACCCGGACATCGCCGAAGAATTTGACGAGGAGCAGTAAGCTGCATGAGAAAAGGTGACATCATTGAGGGCGTTGTGGAGACGCTCCGTTTCCCGAACAAGGGCGTGTTCCATCAGGATGAGACGGAAGTGACGGTGAAAAACACCATCCCGGGACAGAAGGTCCGCGCGCGCATCACGAAAAAGCACAGCGGCCGGGCGGAAGGCTGCCTTCTGGAGGTTCTGGAGCACGCGCCGAATGAAATCCGGCCGGAGTGCCCGCATTTCGGGACCTGCGGCGGCTGCCTTTATCTGAATCTCCCCAAGAAGGATGAGCTGTCTCTGAAGGAAGAACAGATCCGCAGGCTCCTGCGCGCAGCGGACCCCGCGGCGGATTCCTGGTTCGAGGGAATCTTGGAGAGCCCCGTGACCGAAGGCTACCGCAACAAGATGGAGCTGACCTTCGGGGATGAGGTCAAGGACGGTCCGATGACGCTCGGCATGCATAAGCGGGGCTCCTTCTATGATGTCACGGATGCGGACGAGTGCCGGATCGTGGACGCGGATTTCCGGACGATCATCCGGCGGACGCGGGACTACTGGGCGGGTCTGCAGGTCCCGTTTTATCACCGGATGCGGCAGCAGGGATACCTTCGCCATCTCCTGATCCGAAAGGGCATGAAGACGGGAGAGATCCTGGTGGACCTCGTGACCACAACGCAGACGGAGTGTTTGTCTGGGTCCCGGGCTGTGGATGGAAAGAGCACGGCGCAGACAGATTGTCTGTCCGGGTCCCGGGAGACAGGTGAACAGAGCACAAACGCAGCAGAAAAGAGCACGGGTGCTGACGGAAAGAACAGGGAAAAAATCCTTCTGGAAGGTTTCGTCAGAACACTTCTTTCCGCGGATTATGAGGGGCACATTGCCGGGATCCTGCATACCCGCAACGATTCCGTCGCGGATGTCGTGGAGGATCAGGGAACGGACATCCTCTACGGCAAGGAGAGCTTTGAGGAAGAGCTTCTGGGCCTGAAATTTACGGTTACGCCCTTTTCCTTCTTCCAGACGAACAGCTTCGGCGCGGAGCTTTTGTATGAGACCGCGCGGAAGATGATTTCCGACGCCATGAAGGCAGGAACCGAGCATGAGGCGAAGAGTGAGGAGGAGAAGCCCGCCACGGAGAATTCCGCAACGGAGAACCCGGCAGCAGAGAAGCCGGTTATCTTCGACCTCTACTGCGGAACCGGGACGATTTCCCAGCTGATCGCGCCGGTGGCATCCAAAGTGATCGGCGTCGAGATCGTGGAGGAAGCGGTGGAAGCGGCCAGGGAAAACGCGGTCCGCAATCACACGCCGAACTGCGAATTCATCGCGGGAGATGTTCTGAAGGTGATCGACACCATTGAGGAGAGGCCGGATTTTATCATCCTCGATCCTCCCAGAGACGGTGTGCATCCGAAGGCTCTGCCGAAAATTCTCGCCTACGGCGTGCAGAACATCCTGTACATTTCCTGCAAGCCGACCAGCCTCGCGCGGGATCTGCCTCTGATGCGGGAACAGGGCTATGTCCCGGTGCGCGGCATCAGCGTCAATCAGTTCCCGAAAACCGCGAATGTGGAGACAGTCG
>DAIMKA010000309.1:0-2273 GCA_036721955.1 Lachnospiraceae bacterium
GGGTATCTGCGGCGGAGGATGGAGCAGTTCGGAGATTCGAGAGAGCGCATTGTCTGTGACTATATTTCCTCGATGACGGACCGCTTTGCGATTGCCAGGTACGAGGATATTTACGTGCCGAAGTGCTGGCAGTAAGGAATAATTGAAAACATGTATTATCCGGAAGAGATTGTGGAGCAGGTGATCGCGGCGAACGACATCGTCGACGTGATCGGCTCCTACGTACATCTGAAAAAAAGCGGAGCCAGCTACATGGGGCTGTGTCCGTTTCATAACGAGAAGACGCCGTCGTTCTCGGTGCATCCGGGCAAGCAGGTGTTTCACTGCTTCGGCTGCGGGGAGGGCGGAAATGTTCTGACCTTTCTTATGAAGTACGAGAATTACAGCTTCCAGGAGGCGTTAAAGGTCCTGGCGGACCGGGCGGGCATCAAGCTTCCCGAGGTGAATTACTCGGCGGAGGCGAGAAAGCGAAACGAGCAGCGCGCAGAGCTCCTTGCGATCAACAAGGAGGCGGCAACGTACTACTTCAAGCTCCTCCGCTCCCCGAAGGGACAGCGGGGACTTGCCTATTTCCGGGAGAGGAAGCTCTCGCCGCAGACGATGAATTCGTTCGGCCTGGGCTTTGCGGACGGATCGAATTCCGACATGGTGGCCCATCTGCGGGCGAAGGGCTTCTCCGACGAGAACATCCTGCTCTCCGGCATTGCGGCTTATGACGAGAAGCGGGGACTGCACGACAAGTTCTGGAACCGCGTGATTTTCCCGATCATGGACGTGACGAACCGCGTGATCGGCTTCGGCGGCCGCGTGATGGGCGACGGAAAGCCGAAATATCTGAATTCTCCGGAGACGCCGGTGTTCGACAAGTCGAGAAATCTGTACGGACTCAACGTTGCCAAAAAAACGAGGTGCGGCTATTTCATCCTCTGCGAGGGCTACATGGACGTCATCGCGATGCATCAGGCGGGATTTACGCAGGCAGTGGCATCGCTCGGGACCTCCTTCACGGACGGACAGGCGGCGGTCTTAAAGCGCTATGTGAAGCAGGTGCTCCTGTCCTATGATTCGGACGGGGCCGGCGTCAAGGCGGCGATGCGCAACATCGGAATTCTGCATGCGGCGGGTCTTGCGGGAAGAGTGGTCAACCTGGAGCCCTACAAGGATCCGGATGAATTCATGAAGAATCTCGGACCGGAGGAGTTTCAGAAGCGGCTGGACGGCGCGGAGAACTCGTTTTTCTATCAGATCCGGCAGATCCAGAAGAATTATCAGATGGAGGATCCGGCATCGCGGTCCGAATTCTACCATGAGATCGCAAAGCGCCTGTGCGGATTCTCGGATGAGATCGAGCGGGACTCCTACATCCGCGCAATGTCGGAGAAGTATTTTATCGACGAAGGGATTCTGCGGCGTGAGGTTGCCTCCTACGGGAGGGTGATGACCAACGCCGACGGGACGCTCGCAAGAGAGGCGGAGCCGGTGACGGCGGCCGCGAATGCTTTCCTGCCGGGCGGGGGAGGCGATCCGCCTTCCCGTGCAGAGGGCGGTCGCTCCGCACCGGGGACGGAATTGACCGGCGGCGCGCAGATGCGGATGCGCCCCAGGGATCCCACGGCGGGAAAACGCCTTTCGGCGCTGGAGCAGGCGAAGATCCGCAACGAATGTCTGCTTCTTACCTGCGTGTCGGATGATCCGGGGCTGTACCCGCAGATCCGGGACTTTATTTCGGCGGAGGATTTTACCGAAGGAGTGCCGAGGAAGGCGGCGGAGAAGTATTTTGCGGCGCTGGAAAAGGAAGCGGGCGACAAGCTCGCACAGGCCTCCGGAAACGGAGGAAGGCCGCACGCCTCACCGGCTTCCGTGATCGCGATGTTCGAGGAGGAAGACGAGCAGCGCCAGGCCGCGGCCCTGTTTGAGACGAGGCTCTCCGGCATTACGCCGGAGGAAGAGGAGAAGCTTCTTCGGGACGTTCTGTGTTCCGTGAAGCGAAATGCCATCGAACAGCTCTCCTCCGGCATGACGGATGCGTCTGCCCTCGGGAAGCTGATGAAGGCCAGAAAGGACCTTGCGGCACTTCAGAAGCTCCCGCTGGTTCTGACCGGACGCGGAGACGGGCAGGGCGGTCCGTTATAGAAAAACGCAAAGGCCATGAGAGGAACTTTGAAAGTTTGAAAGTGACATCGATATGTCACTTTCAAACACGAACTGGTGCCGCTGAGCGGCACCAATTTCGATGATCCCATCGGAGAAAGCCCATTCGGGCATTTCTCCTC
>DAIMKA010000310.1:0-2272 GCA_036721955.1 Lachnospiraceae bacterium
CCCATCGGAGAAAGCCCATTCGGGCATTTCTCCTCGGGGTGCCGCAAAAAAACGCAGCACAGAGAGGTAAATATCTAATTCATGGATCAGAACCGCAGAAAGAAACGGACGGTCCTTGTGATCGTCTGGGCAGTGGCCGCTGTTCTGGCAGCGGCCCTGCTGCTTCATAATAATGTACTGGAAGATCCGGATACGGCGAGATTAAAGAAAATCTCCGGCTGCCTTTTGCTGGGCGCCGGTGTTTTTCTGTTTACCCTGTTTCAGGACCGGGTCATGGCACTCCCCGTGGAGCTGTATCAGAACCGTAGACTGATCTGGAGACTTTCCAGAAATGATTTCAAGAAACGCTATGCGGGTTCCTATCTGGGAACCATCTGGGCGATGGTTCCGCCGATTGTGACGGTTGCCATGTACTGGGTGGTGTTCGACCGTATTTTCGGATCGGGGCCTCAGGCAACCTATACCGGAGGAGAGGTTCCGTATGTCCTTTTCCTGACGGCGGGACTGGTTCCGTGGTTTTTCTTCTCGGATGCCGTCATGGGCGGAATGACCTCGCTGATGGAATACAATTATCTGGTGAAGAAGGTGGTCTTCAAGGTCAGCATCCTGCCGATCATCAAGGTGACGGCGGCCCTGTTCGTGCATCTGGGCTTTTCCGTGGTACTGGTGCTGATTGCAGCCTTCTACGGGTATGCGCCGAGTGTCTATACGCTGCAGCTGTTTTATTACACCTTCTGCGAGTATGTCTTCATTCTGGGCCTGTCCTACGCAACCTGTGCAATTGTCATTTTCTTCCGGGACCTGCAGAATCTGGTCTCGATTCTGATGCAGGTCGGAATGTGGGCAACGCCGATTCTGTGGAACATCAATACGCTCCGGGAGAAATACAAGCCGTTCATCAAGCTCAATCCGATGACTTATATTGTGGAAGGCTACCGGAGTTCGGTGTATGAACACCAGTGGTTCTGGGAACATTTTTATTCCTCGACTTATTTCTGGATCGTCACCGCGCTTCTGTTCGTGGTGTCGGCCCTGATCTTCAAGAAATTAAAACCGCAGTTTGCGGACGTCATGTAGGACAGCGCCTTTGCGGACATCCCCTGCGACAGGCTTGCCTGGCAGCAGGGGTATGGACACAAAGACATTGGACGACTGTCCGACATCAGGAACTTGCGACTGCAGGGAGAAAGTTCCTGATGGCTGTCCGTAAGAAAAGGAAAAATAAATTTCAACATGCAGGATACAGCGATTCAGGTGTCGCACCTGACCAAACAGTACAAACTTTATAATCACAACCGCGACCGCGTGGCGGATGCGCTTGGCTTTGGCAAGAAGGCGCACTATACCGAGCACCTTGCCCTGAACGATGTCAGCATGACGATCCGCAAGGGTGAGACGGTCGGCATCATCGGAACCAACGGCTCCGGCAAATCCACCATCCTCAAGATCATCACCGGAGTGCTCACACCGACCTCCGGCGAGGTACAGGTCAACGGACGGATTTCGGCCCTTCTGGAGCTGGGAGCCGGATTCAACATGGAATACAACGGCATTGAGAACATCTATCTCAACGGCACCATGATCGGCTTCAGCGAGGATGAGATCAAGGCGAAGCTGGATGACATCCTTGCCTTCGCGGACATCGGCGACTATGTATATCAGCCGGTCAAGATGTATTCCAGCGGAATGTTCATGCGCCTTGCGTTTGCCGTCGCGATCAACATTGATCCGGAAATTCTGATTGTCGATGAGGCACTGGCGGTCGGCGATGTATTTTTTCAGGCAAAGTGCTTCCATAAATTTGACGAATTCAAAAAAGCGGGCAAAACCGTTCTGTTCGTTTCTCATGACATGTCCAGCATCAGCAAGTACTGCGACCGGGTTGTCCTTTTGAATCAGGGCGTGAAACTCGGCGAGGGAAAGCCGAAGGAGATGATCGATATCTACAAGCAGGTTCTGGTCGGTCAGTACGATCCGAATGCTGCGGACGAGAAGAAAGAAGGGGAAAAACGGGAGACGTCCGGTGGGGGCGTTGCCGAGAATCCGGACAGGCTGGAGTACGGCTCCGGCAAGGCCAGAATCGTTTCCTATGACATTCTGGATTCCTCCGGAAAGGTGAATTCCACCATTCTGAAGGGAAGCGAGTGCACGTTTCGGATGAGTGTGGAGTTTCTGGAGGATGTCAAGGCACCGATTTTCGCCTTTACGATCAAGAATAAATACGGCGTGGAAATCACGGGGACCAACACCATGTTCGAAAAGGCCTTCCTGG
>DAIMKA010000311.1:0-2266 GCA_036721955.1 Lachnospiraceae bacterium
CAGCAGACAGCGGATGAAATCCTGTCGAAGCTGAAAAATGCGGTGATCACGCTCCACGGGAATACCGATGACGAGAATGTGACTGTCAGCGCGGGAAACCTGGGACTGTCCTGGACCAATGAGGATGTGGTGGACACGATTGTGAACTACGGTCATGCCGCCAACATCATTGCACGTTATAAGCAGGAAAAGGATCTGGAGCAGAACGGAGCGGCGTTCACCATTGATGTGGATTTCAACGAAGATCAGATCCGCACCTTTCTGGAGAACAACTGCACGGTCTGGGATGTGGCGGCGACCGATGCATCCATGACCCGCGCGAATGGCGGATTCCAGTACACGGAGGGAAGCGAAGGTGTGAGCGTGAATCTCGACAGCTCCACGCAGCAGATCTATCAGTACCTGACCACGCAGTGGGACGGGAATGACGCGACCATCAATCTGGATATGGAGGTCACGGAGCCCACAACCACGGTGGAGGATCTGCAGAAGCTGACCTCGGTCCTGGGAACCTTTACGACCTACTATTCCACCTCGAATGCGGCCCGCGCGAAGAACATCAGCAACGCGTGCGGCATGATCAACGGAATGTCGCTGGCACCGGGCGAGACGTTCTCCATGCTGAAGACGATTACTCCCTTTACGGAGGAAAACGGCTACCAGCTCGCCGGTTCGTACTCCGGCGACGAGGTGGTGGAGAGCTTCGGCGGAGGAATCTGCCAGGTATCGACAACGCTGTACAACGCGGTGATCCGTGCGGAGCTCCAGGTGAACGAGCGGTACAATCACTCCATGATCGTGACCTATGTGGATCCGTCCGCGGATGCGGCAATTGCGGAGTCGTCCGGAATGGACTTCCGCTTCACGAACAATCTGGACAGTCCGGTCTATATTGAGGGCTATACCTATAACGGTTCCATCACCTTTACCATCTATGGAGTGGAGACCAGACCGGCGAACCGGAAGATTTCCTTTGTCAGCGAGACGCTCTCGGAGACGCCATCTGAAGGGACCAAGATCAAGGAGGACCCTTCACAGCCGGTCGGAAGCGTTCAGACGACGGCGGGACATACCGGTTATACCGCAAGACTCTGGAAGGTCGTGACCGTGGACGGTGTGGAGAAGAGCCGCGACGTATTCAACAACAGTACCTACAACATGACACCCACTTATGTGAAGGTGGGAACAGCGGGCAACATGACGCAGGAGCTGAAGGATGCCATCGCATCACAGGATGTGGATGCGATCAAGAAGGCAGCGGCGGATGCGGCAGCCGGAGTGGATTCCTCGAAGAGTGATGATCTGACGGCCAAAGCACAGGCGGCGGCAGATGCAGCCTATGCGGATGCACTGGCGCAGGGACTGGACACAACGACAGCAATGCAGAAGGCGCAGGAAGCGGCGGACGCGGTGGTGTCCGGCAGTTCCGGAGCATCTTCGTCGGCAGCGGCATCGGATAATGCCGGAGGCGGCACGGATGACGGAAGCGCTGCTTCAGATGCGGCAGCAGGAGAGCAGACAGGCGATGCGGCGGCAAATGCGGACGCCGGAGGAGCACAGTGATTCTTCGAAACGGAGCCATTGACGATAACGTATACGATCGGTCCGTCCGGAAAAGGCTGCAGGAAGTCCGGGTTCCCGGGAAGATGCGCCCTGCTCTTTCCGGAAATCCTGTTTCCTTCCGGACGTTGCATGCAGGCTTTCTGTCTGTCGTGAACGCAGTGAATGATCTTGCGTCGGAGGGAATCCGCCCGGAAGAAATCCGGGTGACGATTCTTCTTCCGGAGAGAAGTGAGGAGAGTCTTCTTCGCGGCATTACGGATGAGATCGGTGAGGCGGCGAAGACAGCAGGAGTCCGGGTTTCGGCCTGCTGCGCACAGACGAGCGGTGCGGTGACACGGCCTGTGGTTTTCACACAGGCGCAGGGGGAAAAATCGTTTTTTGCCGAGGGGACACAAGTCCCGGAACGGGAAGAGAGGACACCGGAGAAACGGGCAGAGTACGGTTCGGCTGCACGGGAGATCCTGATGCTCGGGCGGGCCGGCCTGGAGGGAACCTTTCTTCTTGCCACGGAGAAGCGCGAAGAGCTGGAGACAAGATTTCCGGTCCGGATGCTGGAGCGGGCAGCCGCGATGAAGGAGCTCCTTCTCATGACGCCTGCAGTGGAGGCGTTGGGAGAGAATGGAATCCGTCCGGCGTATCTGGTAAACGGAACGGAAGGCGGTGTTCTGGCGGCGTTCTGGGAGCTCTCGAAGGAGAGCGGCTG
>DAIMKA010000312.1:0-2242 GCA_036721955.1 Lachnospiraceae bacterium
CTTCCCGGTTTCTCTTCCCGGGTTTCACTTTTTTTCAGGATTTCTTCCCGGTTTCCGTCTTTCTCAGGTGCCCTTCTCTGCTTCCAGATCGCGCACAAGCCGTCCCGCTGCAAGAGAAGCCATCTTCCCATGGAGCTCGGCCTCTTCCCTCTGCCGCTCCGCCTGGGATTTCCGCAGATATTCCGGCCGGAAATCATCGGAGGAGACCAGGCAGGCCTCTCCCCTTTCTTCATAGAAAAGCTCCGCCAGCACCGCAGTGGATGCGGCGCGCTGCAGGGCAAGGTGTCCCGGCGCATACCGGTGCGGCACCTTCACAAGCTCATCCAGCGTCTTCTGGTAAACCGGGACTCCATCTCCGAGGAAGATAACGTCTCTCCCGCGTCCGTTGAGATCCTCCGCAAGCTCTTCCACGGAAATCGCGCACTGCGGCCTTACGCAGACCGGCTTCTCGCGCTCCTCATAGATTCCCGTATAAACCTGGCGGCGTCTGGCATCCATCACCGGGCAGACCAGATCCTGTGTTCCGAACAGATTGAACGCAAGGCTGTCCACGGTCGGAACCGGCAAAATCGGCTTCTCCAGTGCAAGCCCGATTCCCTTTGCCGTCGCCGCGCCGATTCTGAGACCGGTAAAGCTCCCCGGTCCTGCCGTGATGGCGATCGCATCCAGCGACGAAAGATCCAGATCCGTCATCCGCTTCAACTCGTCCAGCATGGGAACCAGTGTCTGGGAATGTGTCTTCTGGTACTGAATATTGTAATCTCCGATCAGTCTTCCATCCTCGGCAAGGGCACAGCCCGCCGTCAGTCCGGAAGCCTCAATGGCTAATATTTTCACTTTGATCCTTCCCTGCCGCAGTTTTTCACTGCATTTTTCCAAATGCTCTCCTACTCTGCATCAATGGAACGGTAATCCAGTCCCCGTGAGAGATCCTTCCGGATCCGGATGATCTTCGTTGTTTCCGGAAGACATTCCGCAATCTGTTCCGCCCATTCAATCAGGCAGACGCCCTTTCCGAACAGATAATCATCCAGTCCGACCTCTTCCATCTCCTCGGGCTCCTCAATCCGGTACACATCAAAATGGTACAGCGGAAGCCTTCCGCCCTCATAGACCTGCAGAATCGTAAATGTCGGGCTGTTCACCGGCTCCGTAATCCCGAGCCCGGCCGCAAACCCTTTTGTAAAAACCGTCTTTCCTACACCGAGATCCCCCGAGAGCGCATAGATGTCTCCCGGCTCTGCCTTTCCGGCGAGCGTTTTTCCGATCTCAAACGTCTCTTCCGACGAAAATGAATCATAATGCTGCATCGCATTCCTCTTTTTGTAAGTATAAAATCTCTCCGCACCGCTCCGGAAACGAAAACACCGCCGGGCCTTTCTCCCGACGGTAGTTATCATACACTTTCCTTACTCTGTTTGCCAGTTCTGCCGTTCTGCGCACGACTTATCCCTTGACAAACGTAAACGGCACATTGAACATCAGAAGGCTCTGGGCGATGCTCTTCATGCCCGGAAGGATGGCCTGGTATGCCGCAAGAATCGTCTCTTCCGGCATGAACTGATAATAGACCGGATAAACCAGATACAGATTCGACGGAAAGGAAACAAGGGCCATTGCCACCGTCCCGGCCAGTGATGCTGCCAGTGCTCCCTTCTTGGAGCGGTTCCTGCGGTAGATCACTCCCGCGATGCCGACGAACACCGCACCGAGAACGAAGTTGGACAGCTCCCCTACCCCAAAGGATCCGGTTGCAAGCGCCGCATGCAGGATATTCTTGATGAGCTCGATCACAATGCCGCAGACCGGTCCCAGCGCAAAGCTTCCGATCAGAGCAGGGAGATCCGAAAAATCGAATTTGATGAAAGTCGGCATCAGCATCGGAATCGGAATCTCAATCAGCTGAAGAAGAAACGCCGTTGCGGAGAGGACGCCGGTCACCGTAATGGCCCGGATCTTCTGCCCCGTCGCATCCCCCGCGGGCCGCTTTACTGCTGTCTTGTTGTCTGCATTGATTTCTGTCATAGTGGTTTTTCCTTTCTGCCGCGCATTTTGCGGCACACGAGGAGAATTTCGCGAAGGCGAATTCTCCGATGTGATCATGCATGTGCGCGGGCCCGCGCACATGCAGTTTGAAAGGAATGCCATCCGGCATTTCTTTCAAACGTCTTTCTGCCGCGCATTTTGCGGCACACGCTGCGCTTTTCATTCGTTCAGAAAGGTGAGTTCCTCAGCGAGGTAT
>DAIMKA010000313.1:0-2236 GCA_036721955.1 Lachnospiraceae bacterium
AGGCCTGGCGGTTCTCGGGATCATTACCGTGATCGGCGGCATTACGGCACTCGGACGGATTTTTGACGCATTTACGGATCCGATGATTGCCTCTTTATCGGACCGCTGCACTTCGAAAAACGGGCGGAGAATTCCGTTCCTGAAGTGGGCGTCCCTTCCGCTGGCACTCTCGACCGTGCTGGTATTCTGGTCGCCGGTGAATCAGAAGAGCTGGATCAACGCGGCCTTTCTTCTGGTGATGGTGCTGGCATATTATCTGTTCATCACGGCTTACTGCACGCCGTACAATGCGCTGATCTCGGAGCTCGGCCACACACAGCAGGAGCGGCTGAATATCTCGACGGCGATTTCGTTCACCTTCATCGCGGGTACGGCCGTAGCCTATCTGGCACCGGCTATCTGGGGAGCCTTCATCCCGGTGTTCGGGAGAATCGGCGCCATCCGGCTGACATTCACTCTGATGGCGGCGGTGGCATGGACCTGCATGCTGGTTCCGGTTTTCTGCATTCGCGAAAAGGAATATGTGAACACGGTGCCGGTGCAGGAATCTGCCTTTCATTCTCTGGCGGCGACTTTCCGCAACGGAGAATTCCGGAAATTCGTCGGTTCGGATATTTTCTACTGGATCGCGCTTACGATGTTCCAGACGGGGCTTCCGTTTTTCGTCACCAGCCTCCTGAAGCTTCCGGAGACCATGACCACGCTGTATTTTGTAGGAATGACGGCATTGTCGGTTCTGTTCTATCTCCCGGTCAATAAGCTGACACCGAAATTCGGCAAAAAACGGATGCTCCTGTTTGCGTTTGTTTTGTTTAGCATCGCGTTCTTTTATACCGGTTTTATGGGAAAAATCCCGTTCCTTCCGGAGACTGTGCAAGGCTTTGTCCTGATGATTTTTGCGGCGCTGCCTATGGCCGTTTTCGGGATTCTGCCACAGGCAATGGTGGCGGATATCGCGCAGAGCGATTCCATCACCTCCGGGAGCAATCGGGAAGGAATGTTCTTCGCGGCGAGAACGTTTGCGTTTAAGCTGGGGCAGAGCCTGTCCATGCTGATTTTCACGGCAGTTTCGACGATCGGCATGGCAGCGGGGACCGGATACCGGATCGCGGCGTTCGGCGCGGCGGCATTCTGCGCAATCGGCGCGGTACTGCTGATTTTCTACAACGAGCAGAAGATCAACAACATCATCATGGAAGGACAGAAGGCGGAGTGACCGGGGCTGCCGGACGAAGGGCGGCGGAGTCATTGATGAAAGGCGGACGGCAGAGTGACCGGTCTGCCGGACGAAGAGCAGCGGAGTTACTAAAGGAAGAACAGAGGGCGGAACAGTCGTCATGAGATGGATCACGGAAGAAAATTACAGGGAAGAGATGAAGCGGGAGGCGGAGCCGTATCTGGCGAAACGGCGGAGTGAGAGGTTTTTCCCTGTCACTCAAAGTAAAGACGGCAGGGATGAGAGCCTTCATGTGATGTGCTACGCCGCGGATGCCCCGAAAGGCGTGCTGGTTATCAGCCATGGCTTTACGGAGAGCACGCCGAAATACGATGAACTGGTTTACTATTTCCTGCAGGCCGGATACCACGTGTATGTGCCGGAGCACATGGGGCACGGACAGAGCTACCGGCTGACGGATGACCCGTCGCTCGTGCATGTCGATACGTGGAAACGATATGTGCGCGACCTTCTGGCATTCTGCCACGAGATTCGAAAAGAGCATCCGGACCTTCCGCTGTCCTTGTATGCGCATTCCATGGGCGGCGGAATCGGAGCCTGCGCGGCGGCCTTCGAGCCCGCGCTGTTCCATCGTGTCGTTCTGAGTTCCCCGATGATCCGGCCCCTGACGGGGAACGTGCCGTGGCCGCTTGCCGCGCTGATCGCACAGGTCATGTGCCTTTTTGGCAAAGCGGAGAAGTATGTTGCGGGACAGAAGCCCTACGATGGAAAAGAGAGCTTCGAGGAAAGTGCGTCCTCGTCGGAGCCGCGCTTTGCGCGTTATCAGGAAATCCGGAGCAGCAGGCAGGAGTTTCAAACCAATGCCGCCTCCTATGGGTGGCTGCTCTCCGCTATCCGGATGAGCATTTACCTGCAGAGCCGCGGATGGAAGAGGATTGCATCGCCGATCCTGATTTTTCAGTCAGAACGCGATCAGTACGTGTCGCTGACGGCGCTGAAGCGTTTCACTGATAAAATCCGGAAAAAGGGAAATGTGCCGCGCTGTGAATATGTGGTCAT
>DAIMKA010000314.1:0-840 GCA_036721955.1 Lachnospiraceae bacterium
GTTGGTTTAGCTTTTGGACAGGAGTGGAATCTAAAGGGAGGACAGACAAAGTGGCAGATCTGGAAGCAAGACTCAGAGAGAGAAGTTATCCCGGGCGCGGCATTCTGGTCGGACGCTCTGCGGATGGCAGCAAGGCCGTCATTGCCTATTTTATTATGGGGCGGAGTGAGAACAGCAGAAACCGTGTGTTCGTCACCGAGGGCGACGGCATCCGGACGGAGGCCTTTGATCCGGCGAAGATGAAGGACCCGAGCCTGATCATTTATGCGCCGGTGCGCGTTCTCGGCAACAAGACCATTGTCACCAACGGCGATCAGACCGACACCATCTATGACGGACTGGATCATCAGATGACCTTTGAGCAGTCTTTGAGAAGCCGCGAGTTCGAGCCGGACGGGCCGAACTATACGCCCCGGATTTCCGCGGTTCTGCACATTGAGGACGGATCTTATAATTTTGCCATGTCGATTTTAAAGACCGACGAGGGCGATCCTGCCTCCACCCTCCGCTACACCTTCGCGTATGAGAAGCCGAAGGCAGGAAAGGGGCGCTTCCTCTCCACCTATGAGAATGACGCGGATCCGCTGCCCTCGTTCACCGGAGAGCCGCTTGCCTGCGATTTCGATGCGGACTTCACCTCCGGAATCGACAGCTTCACCAACCGGATCTGGGCGGCGCTGAACGCAGACAACAAGGTATCGCTCTTTACCCGCTTCATCGACATCGCAAGCGGCGAAACCGAGACAAGGATCATCAATAAAAATGTGTAAATGTTCAGCACATGCAGAATTCAGGAGTGACCCGTCTGCTTGCAGAACGGGTCACTCCGGGATTCTGCAT
>DAIMKA010000314.1:850-2234 GCA_036721955.1 Lachnospiraceae bacterium
CCATCGGAGAAAGCCCATTCGGGTATTTCTCCTCGGAGTGCCGCAAAAAACGCGGCACAGATAAGGAAAGTTTAAAAGAGGTATAACGATGAATTCGATGGAACTGAAGTATGGATGCAATCCCAATCAGAAGCCCGCAAGAGTTTATATGGAAAACGGTGAAGATCTTCCGATCACGGTCCTCGGAGGACGTCCCGGATATATCAATCTCCTGGATGCCCTGAACGGGTGGCAGCTTGTTTCGGAGCTGAAGCGCGCGACGGGAAAGCCGGCGGCGGCCTCCTTTAAGCATGTGTCCCCCGCGGGAGCGGCCATCGGCCTTCCTCTTTCGGACACCGAGGCGAAGATCTACTGGGTGGCGGACATGGGAGAGCTGACCCCTCTTGCCAGCGCCTACGCAAGGGCCAGAGGCGCGGACCGCATGAGCTCCTTCGGCGATTTCATTTCCCTTTCGGACAAGTGCGATGCCTGCACGGCACGGCTCATTCACCGCGAGGTTTCGGACGGTGTCATTGCGCCCGGCTATGACGACGAGGCGCTGGAAATCCTGAAGACGAAGAAGAAGGGCAACTACTGTATTCTCCAGATGGATCCGGATTATGTTCCGGCACCGGTGGAGCACAAGCAGGTTTACGGCGTGACCTTTGAGCAGGGAAGAAACAACGTTGTGATCGATGCTTCCATGTTTGAGAACATCGTGACGAAGAATAAAGACCTTCCGGCCTGGGCGAAGGACGACATGGCGATTGCCATGATCACGCTGAAATACACGCAGTCCAATTCCGTCTGCTACGTCAAGGGCGGGCAGGCCATCGGAATCGGAGCCGGGCAGCAGTCCCGGATTCACTGCACGAGACTGGCCGGACAGAAGGCGGACAACTGGTGGCTTCGCCAGTGTCCGAAGGTTCTGAATCTTCCGTTCCGCGATGACGTGAAGCGGGTGGACAAGGACAATGCCATTGACCTCTACATCGGAGACGAGTATGAGGATCTTCTCGCGGAGGGCAGATGGCAGCAGGTATTCACGAAGAAGCCGGACGTTTTTACCCGCGAGGAGAAGAAGGAATGGCTCTCGAAGAACACGGATGTCGTGCTCGGATCGGACGCATTCTTCCCGTTCGGCGACAATATTGAGCGCGCCTTCAAGAGCGGTGTAAAATATGTGGCGGAGCCGGGCGGTTCCGTCCGTGACGACAATGTCATTGAGGCGGCGGACAGCCATGACATGGTGATGTGCTTTACGGGACTTCGCCTGTTTCATCATTAAAATCGCTGTTCCCGGAATACAGGCGGCAGAGCAGCCCTGCTGCAGACCGGTACAGGCTCAGCCGTCCGTGCCATAAAGGGCAGGGCCGTATCGGAAGAGAAAAGAAGAACGCTGTAA
>DAIMKA010000315.1:0-2234 GCA_036721955.1 Lachnospiraceae bacterium
GAAGCAATAGCGGGCAGGAAGGCCGTCACGGTTTCCTTCTCGTTCTGCTCCTTCGTCACCTTTTCCGCAGCTGCATCGTCGTCCCAGAAAAGGCTGCGTACAACGGACACTGTATCCACTGCAGTATCCTTTACAATCTTTTTGGAGACAAAGTCCACACCGGAGACCTCCGTGGACAGGTTTTCCAGATGCCTCGGATTGGAAACGGTAACAATGGCCTTTCCGTTTTCCATGCCAAGCGCATTTTTTTCTTTTTTTACGGAATTGAACAGGCTGTTGACACGAACCGTCTGGGAGACATCCTCTCCGCCTTTGTCACTGTGAAGCGTAACCGTGATCCTGATATCTTCACCCGGGATAAATTTCTTCGAGGCATCCTCATCGTCCGTCTGGAAGAGGTCCGCAAAATGACCCTTCTCCCGAACGATACTGTCCAGAACAATGGCATAATACTTGGCCTTCACATTTACGGTCTTCTCACTTCCGTCCGGTTCCTCCGTCCTGCCCGGAACGACAACCGTGAAATCCTTTGCGCTGTCACTTGCCAGTACAGATTTGCTGAAGGAATC
Organism: Lachnospiraceae bacterium; assembly: GCA_036721955.1. GTDB lineage: Bacteria > Bacillota > Clostridia > Lachnospirales > Lachnospiraceae > CAG-791. Next base: position 570 of record DAIMKA010000315.1, read on the forward strand.
TGTCTGTGAGCCAAGCGTTGCTGGATCAATTGTTTTCACCGTCTTCGCACCGCTCGTTTCGCCTTCAAAGGTCAGCTGGAGAGTGGTCTTAAATGCATTTTCGTCGGAGTTCTGTGTACCATTTTCCGTTGAAGTTTCCGATGAAGCCGGACGGTTATAGTTCTTGTCCACGACATACAGAACCAGCGATTCCGCGTTGCGCACGGCTACCGAAGGGGCATAGAGATCCCCGGAATTCTTCAGTTCGCCCAGTGCACCGCCGTAATATCCGATGATCGTGCGCTTGCCATTCTCATCTTTGTAATCTCTTCTCGCGTTCGGATCCGTGCGGCTGACGTTTTGTGCATCCTCCGCTGTAATGGCATGATCGGCATCCGTATAGAAAACGCCGTACACGGTTCCGCTCATCGCATCATATTCGACATAGAAATGATGCCCGCGAAGTGTTTCATCAATGGAGCCTTCCGGAAGGATCAGCGAAACGGCTCCCTTCTGCACAGCTTCACCACTTTCTGTCGTGAAGGAGTAGAATTTCCGGCTGGCCGCGTCCTTGTCCGAGCTTGTATCATAGCCAGTCGGTCCGTTCGGCAGTACTGTTCCGCGTGCGGCTTCCGATGAAGCTCCGCTCGTTTTCTTCAGAAAGGCATCCCACTGTCCGTTTGCCTCGGCCGCCGTCAGATGATTCTGCGCCGCAATGAAGATTTCCTGCGCGGTCTCATCCATTTCCATGCGTTTTAAATTACGCTGATGGGCGATCACCGCCACAAAGCCAAACCCGCACAGGATCACGATGATTGCCACCGTGATCAGCATCTCCGCCATCGTAAATCCATTGTCGTTCTTGTGATATCTTCTCATCTGACGCTCCGTGATGTTGTAATCCGGCTCTTCTCTCCCAACTCGAGCCGAAGTTTATAACTTAAATCAAACGTTCTGCCTATATAAAGCAGAATCCCTGCTAACCGGCTTTGAAATAAAAACCGTCCCGATTTTATTCCGCATAATTCTTCGGAACTTCATAAGGCTTATTCAATACGCTACTGTGTGTATTTCAATTTGTTGTGCACGCAGACCGTCGCTTTCTCTACAATCTGGTCTGATTTTTTGCTGTTTTTGATCTGGATCTTTAACGTAAAATAGCCGCCGTCCCCATTCGACTGCGGCTTTGTCACAGAAAGTGACTCAATATAGGCATACAGACCCCGCGTCTGTACTTTGTCCGGCAAAAGAGGAATCGTTCCTCCCGCGTTATCTTTCGGAACAACCTGAATTCCCTTTTGTGCTTTATCAGAAGCTTCATCATTACCTGAACCTTGGTAGGTTCCGTTCTGATACTGCATCTCGTATCCGCGGTCCCCCGCGTAGAAAAAGGCATTCGATCCAGTCGAGGTTCCACTTTGAATCAGAGTTACTTCCTGCTGGCTGCTTCCTGAGGACTGCAGCGCATCGCAGGAGGTCACCGAAGATAAATCTTCCGTCACTGCACTGACGGTCGTTGCCAGAAGCGTCTGCGCATCCGCCCGGAGGCTGATTCTCTGATAGACGTTTCGTGCGGCAACAATGCCGCCCGCCATTGCCATCGTCACGAGTCCGATCAGGACCACCGTCATCAGGGTCTCCGACAGGGTGAAACCGTCTGTATTATGAAGTTTGCTCCGCATTTCG
>DAIMKA010000316.1:0-2217 GCA_036721955.1 Lachnospiraceae bacterium
ACAACAGAGTCTCAGGCATGGAAACCGGAGGCTCTGTTCTTTTCCCCTGTTAAATCAATACTGTTACAATGCTGTGCGGCAGCAGTTCCAACGTCAACTGCTCTTCGCCAGTACGGTTTCGGAACGCCGTGCCGCATTCCTTTTCGTGCGGCGCGGCGAACTGTCATCCTGCCAGCTCCGGGCGCTTCCCGGTGTACAGCTGATAATATCTTCCCTTCTTTGCAAGGAGCTCTTCGTGATTGCCCTGCTCGACAATCCTGCCCTGCTCCAGAACGATAATCCTGTCCGCATTGCGGATCGTGGACAGACGGTGGGCGATGACGAAGGTAGTGCGGCCTTTCATCAGCTTGTCCATGCCGTCCTGCACGATTTTCTCCGTCCTCGTATCAATGGAGCTGGTCGCCTCATCCAGAATCAGAACCGGCGGATCCGCAACGGCCGCCCGCGCAATCGCAAGGAGCTGTCTCTGGCCCTGGGAGAGGTTCGCCCCGTCGCCGGTCAGCATCGTATCATACCCCTGCGGGAGCCGCCGGATGAAGCCGTCGGCATTGGCGAGCCTGGCCGCTGCCTCCACCTCTTCATCCGTTGCATCCAGCCTTCCGTAGCGGATGTTCTCCTTCACGGTACCGGTGAACAGATGCGTGTCCTGCAGTACCATGCCGAGAGATCTGCGGAGATCTCTTTTGACGATCTTGTTGATGTTGATGTTGTCAAAACGGATCTTGCCGTCCTGAATGTCATAGAACCGGTTGATCAGGTTCGTGATCGTCGTCTTGCCGGCGCCGGTAGAGCCGACGAAGGCCACCTTCTGCCCGGGCTCTGCGTGAAGAACAATGTCATGCAGCACCATCTTGTCGTCGGTGTAGCCGAAATCCACGCCGTTCATCGTCACATCTCCGCGAAGCGGGACGTAGGTGACGGATCCGTCCGCCTGGTGCGTGTGCTTCCAGGCCCAGAGTCCGGTCCGCTCCGTGGTCTCTGTCAAATCTCCCGGCTTCGTTTCCTCATGCGCAGGCTTCACGTTGACCAGCTTCACGTATCCGTTGTCCTGTTCCGGCTCCTCGTCCAGAAGCCTGAAAATACGTTCCGCTCCTGCCAGAGCCGAGATGATGGAGTTGAACTGCATGGTGATCTGGTTGATCGGCATGTTGAAGCTCTTGTTAAATGTAAGGAACGATGCCAGAGCACCGACCGTGAAGCCCGCATACTGATTGATGGCGAGTGTGCAGCCGACCACGGCGCAGATGACATACGAGGCATTGCCGAGCTGCGTGCTGAACGGTCCCAGAATTCCGGAATAGGCCTCCGCCTTGTAGGACACCTCGCACAGCGCTTCATTCAGTGCATCGAAGCTCTTCGTGCTCTCCTCCTCGTGGCAGAACACCTTGACCACCTTCTGTCCGGTGATGGTCTCCTCAATGAAGCCGTTCAGCTCTCCGAGTCCCTTCTGCCTCGCCGCGAAATTCTTCGCAGAAATTTTCGTTGCAAACGAGGACAGGAGCAGCATCACCGCGACCATCACGCAGGTGAGAATCGTCAGCGGCACGCTCAGCACCACCATCATCGCGAACACCGACACAATGGTAATCGCACTGTTCATCAGCTGCGGAATGCTCTGGCTGATCATCTGGCGCAGCGTATCGATATCGTTCGTGTAGACCGACATGATGTCGCCGTGCGCATGCGTGTCAAAATATCTGATCGGCAGCGTCTCCATGTGCTCGAACAGATCGTCCCGCATTTTCCGGAGCGTTCCCTGCGTGATATAGGCCATCAGCCTTGCCTGCACCAGCGCCGCAAGGACTCCCAGTCCGTAGCAGCACGCAACCCGCAGGATCGCTCCCGCGAGCGGTCCGTAATCCGGATTCTTCTGTCCCATCATCGGCGTGATATAGCTGTCGATCAGCGTTTTGGTGAACATGGTTCCCTGAACACTGGCAAGAACCGTCGTCACGATGCAGATCATCACGAGGATCATCTGAATGCCATAATTCCGGAACAGGATCCCGAGAATCCTTCCGATGATTTTCCCCGGATTTTCCACTTTCTCATGCGGCATGCCGCGCTTTGCTCCGCCGTGCGGTCCCTTCACCTGCTGTACCCTTTCCTGTGCCATATTGATACCTCCCTGAGGCAAAATCCGCGAAGGCGGTTTTGCCGAATGCGGCAGCTGGTGCGTCAGCACCGATGCTGCTGTTTGAACGTGACATATCGATG
>DAIMKA010000317.1:0-2203 GCA_036721955.1 Lachnospiraceae bacterium
CCTGTTTCCGCATCCCAGAGGGCATGCGGAAGGACATACTCCGGCGGGCGAAAATACGTCGTCACAAAGGTCACCTTCCATCCCTCACCGTACAGATACTCGGCAAGATGCGTCATCACGCGCTCCGCGCCGCCCTTCTGGAGGGAACCGATGTAGAGACAAATATGCGGTTTTCGTTCTGCTGTCTGCTTCATAGATTTCCTGTTCCGCTCAGGTTCTCCTGCCTTCCCGCTCCCGGATCACTTCTTCCATATAGCTCTTCCACTGCCCGTAAATTTCATCCGTCCCCGCAATCTCACGGATTTTCCGCGCCTCCTGTCCGAGGCTCCTCCGAAGTGCCGGATTCTCGATCAGCTTCTGAATGGCCGCCGCCATCGCATCCTCATCTCCCACGGGAATCAGAATTCCGTTCTTCCCGTTCTGAATCAGAATGCGCGGTGCTCCCGACGGGCAGTCCGTGGAGATGCACGGCATTCCCATTGCCATTGCCTCCATGAGAGCATTGGGCATTCCCTCATAGTTCGAAGGAAGCGTGTAGATCGATGCCTTCGGAATCAGCTCCTCCAGCCGGTCCGTGCCTCCCATCAGCCGCATCCAGTCCTCTGCGTGATTGTCCCGGATGATCTCTTCCAGCTTCTGTTTCGTTCCGTCTTCGGAATCGGGACCGTAAATTTTCAGGGACCAGTCCGGATGCACGGCATGCACCCGTGCAAACGCCCGAAGGAGCATGGCCTGATTCTTGAAATCCACCAGGCGCGAGCTCTGCACCACAACCTTCTCCTGATGATCGTAGTCCGGATCCGGAAGATCAATGTATTTCTGATTGACCGGGTTCAGAATCACCCTGGAATTCTCCTGTAAATAAGGTTTGAAAAACTCCCGCTGCTCCGCCGTCTGATACACGCACCCTGCCGCGTGCGGGAACAGCCAGCGGATCTGAAAGCGGTCCGTCGCGCCGCTGTAGAACGGAGCCGGATTATTGCGGATGGAAATGATCACCGGCGTCCGAAGTCCCAGCGCCGCCGTCAGCGCCCGGAAATTCGGGCGGTGCATAAACGCGCACAGAATATCCGGCTGCACTTCCTTCAGGAAGTCCCGGAGGTATTTGATCCGCAGATAGAATTTCACCCATCTGCCCTTCTTCTCATCCTCCGGCTTCAGGCCGACATTGACATGATGTACCCGCGGATCCAGACGGAACTCGTCCTTGTCGATCCACTCCACGGTCACATAGACGTCATACCCTTCCTCCGCAAACTTGTTCGCAAGGTTGGAGACCACGCGCTCCGCGCCTCCATGCACCAGACAATTCAGATGAAATGCGATTTTCTTCACGCTGTGTTCTACCTCTGTTTGCTATTCCCGGTTCCGCACCTGCCGGACGCAAAGCGTCTCCGGCCCGCTGCATTCAGGATTTTCGCAGGAAATTCCGGGATGCGCCGGGCCATGATGTCCCGCAGAACCGGATTCAGGCGTTTCCCTTCATCGCCGAATGAATCTCTTCCAGATAGGCGGCCGCAACCTTCTCCCGGTCGAACTCCTCAATCATTTTCTGCCTTGCCGCTTCCCCCATGGCCGCTCTCTGTGAGCGGTCCAGCGTCAGGAAATGCCGGAGCGTCCGGATCAGCTCCTCCGGCGAGTGCGGTGCAAAGCCATACCCCGTGACGCCGTCCTCGAAGATTTCGCGGCATCCCGAGATGTTCGAAGCGATTACCGGCCTTGCGCAGGCGGAAGCCTCCATCAGAACATTGGACATGCCCTCATGCCAGGTCGGCATGACGACCGCCGAGCAGTCCCGATAGAACTCATGCATATCCGGATGGAAGCCCAGCTGAATGATCTCCCCGCGGGAAGCCCTCTCGTCCAGCTCTGCCTGATAGTCTTCATCGCAGTAGCCGCAGATGGAAAACGTCACCTTCTCCGAATGCAGCACCTCCGCTGCGCGGAAGAATTCCTCAATTCCCTTTTCCTTCATCACGCGGCCGACGAAGAGGAAGTTCGTGATATCTCCCTCCGGATACGGCATTGCCTGCCACACCTTTGTGTTGACGCCGGACCCCGGAACCAGGCGGTCCTTTCCGCTGACAAGACCGGCTCTCCGGAAAATCTGACGGTTCTCTTCATTCTGGAAAAAGACGCAGGCCGCCTTCTTCAGGCCCTCGTAATACATTCTCTCCACGAGAAACAGAAGCGGTCCGCTCTT
>DAIMKA010000318.1:0-555 GCA_036721955.1 Lachnospiraceae bacterium
GGATGACGATCCGGAAAGATCGGAACAGGACGGCTCTTTTCAAAGGAACGCTACAGGGCAGCAGGAGACTGCAGGCGGAGCCGCTTTTGGTGAGAAGCTGCAGGAGACGGTGCCGGTTCTGACTCAGCGGGTTTCTCTTGCGGAGATGGGACTTCATACGGTGAAACTGGAAACCCCTGTTTTTTTGCAAAAAGGACAGAGATTCGCTGTCGTGGAGAGGATTACCTCGTTTTCTGAAACATTGGGCAAAAGTGTTTCCTGGCTGAATCTGGAAACGGCACTGCGCGAGGATCTCCAGACGGATGCGAATTACGGCAGCGCCCGCACCGTGGTGAAAGCAAATGAAGGAGAAACCTATGCGTATGTCCTGCAGGGGGACGGATCTTATGCCTGGAAATCTCCCGCACAGCTGGATGAAACGGAAAGCGGAGAGGTTTTCCGTTACGGAAATGCGCTGATTCATGCCTACACCTGCGATTCCTAGATCTTTACTGCCAGGTACCTGCGATTGTCAGGCCCTTCATTGCCAGACGTCTGCAATCCGGGAATTCTTCT
>DAIMKA010000318.1:565-2181 GCA_036721955.1 Lachnospiraceae bacterium
CAATGGCAGATTCTTCTCTTGCCAAAAAAGTCGCTGCGTGGTAAAAACAAAGGCAGCGATTGTATACAATAATTCAAAGCGCGCATCTGCGTTTGCCCGGAATGGCATGAGAAAATCCGGAGAAGCTGCGGATCACGAAGGTACAGCGCGGAAAGGCTGGGAATCGATGAAAACATACGCGGAGATGTCGAAGGAAGAGCTTCTGAAAGAGAAGGAGTCTCTGGAACAGCAGTTTAAAGAGGTGGAGGCGAAAGGCCTGAACCTGAACATGGCGAGAGGAAAGCCGTCGGAAGCACAGCTCAATCTGTCCAACGGGCTGATGGATGTTCTGAATTCGGACAGCTATTTCAATGATGAAACCGGAACGGACTGCAGAAACTACGGAATCGGAGAGGGAATCCCGGAAGCGAAGCGCCTCATGGGTGAGATGTCTGAAGTGGATCCGGATGATATGATCATCTTCGGCAACTCTTCGCTGAATATCATGTTCGATACCATTTCCCGTTCCTATTCGCACGGCGTGTGCGGCAATACTCCCTGGTGCAAGCTGGACAACTGGAAGTTCCTCTGCCCGGTTCCCGGATATGACCGCCACTTCAGAATTACCGAATTCTTCGGTGCGGAGATGATCAACATCCCGATGACGCCGGAGGGACCGGATATGGATCTGGTGGAGCAGTATGTCAACAACGATCCTTCCGTCAAGGGTATCTGGTGTGTTCCGAAATATTCCAATCCGCAGGGCTACAGCTATTCGGATGAGACGGTACGCCGGTTCGCTGCGCTGACTCCGGCAGCACCGGACTTCCGGATTTACTGGGACAATGCCTATTCCATTCATCACCTGTATGATGACCCGGCACATCAGGATGTGATTCTGGAGATTCTGGATGAGTGCCGTGCGGCAGGACATCCGGACATTGTGTATAAGTTTATTTCTACTTCGAAGGTGACATTCCCGGGCTCCGGTCTTGCAGCACTGGCATCCTCGAAGACGAATCTGGACGACATCCGCAAGTTTATGTCTGTTCAGACCATTGGCCACGACAAGCTGAATCAGCTGCGCCATGTCCGTTTCTTTGGCAATATGGCGAATATGCATGCGCACATGTCGAAGCACGCCGCGATTCTCCGCCCGAAGTTTGAGGCTGTGGAGGAGATCTTTGAGAAAGAGCTGGGCGGCCTCGAGATCGGAACATGGACAAAGCCGAACGGAGGATACTTTATTTCCTTTGATTCTCTGGACGGATGCGCAAAGGCGATTGTCGCAAAATGCGCGGATGCCGGCGTGAAGCTGACTCCTGCAGGTGCAACCTTCCCCTATGGAAAGGATCCGCACGACAGCAATATCCGCATTGCTCCGTCCTTCCCGCCGCTGGATGAGCTGAAGGTTGCGGCAAATGTCTTCACGATGGCGGTGAAGCTGGTCAGCATTGACAAGCTTCTGGAGACGAAGTAAACATTTCGGAAAAGGATGGCGGAACCGATGGGTTCCCATGTATAAAATGAGCAGCACAGGCTTTCGATTCTGAGAATGAGAGCCTGTGCTGCTTTTTTATAAATTGCGGTTTATCGAACCCTTGTCGCCGTCCTGTAAAGGAGGCAGTGTTCCGCGG
>DAIMKA010000319.1:0-2179 GCA_036721955.1 Lachnospiraceae bacterium
CCGACAATACCTCGTCCAGAATCAGAATGTCCGGATGTACCAGGCAGGCAATGGAGAAAGCAAGCCGCGATTTCATGCCGGAAGAAAGCTGCTTGAAGCAGTAATCCTGAAAGTCCTCCAGCTCCGCAAACTGAATGATCTCGTCGTACTTCTCATCCAGAAATTTTCTCGTGTAGCCAAGAAGCGCTCCGCGAAGGTAGGTGTTCTCCTTGACGGTCATATCGTTGTCGAAGCCGCTTCCCAGTTCCAGAAGCGCCGCAATGTTGCCCTTGACATGGATCTCACCCTCTGTCGGGAGCATGATTCACGTCACCGCCTTCAGGAGAGTCGATTTGCCCGCGCCGTTGGAGCCGATAATGCCCAGCATTTCGCCCTGCTCCAGGCGAAAGTTCACATTCCGGTCTGCCCAGAACTCTTTGACATGGTAGTTCTTTGTGAGCTTGCGGATCACATATTCCTTCAGTCCGATTGATTTGAAGTCGCCCGTCACATAACGGATGCTGACGTTGTTGCATTCAATTGCGGTGTTTGACATAAATCCTCTTTTGTGCGTTCCCGGCACGGATCGGTCATTTTTTCTGTATCGTGCAGCGCAACATCTCGAATTGCTTCGCAATCCTCGATGCCGGCGGGCAAGGGCGTCCTGCTCCATGCCCGGAAAAGGATCTCTCACGGCCCGTCCCTTGCAAACAGGTTCCGTCCGGAAGAGATCATTCTCTGCGGCACTTTTATAAATAATATAAGAACGAATGGTTGTACTTTTTATAAATCAGCATGCCAAGGCCGAGATAGAACACGGCATAGAAGGCACACAGCGCGTGATAGGCGGGCGAAGGAATGATGCCGTCGATCACAATAAGACGCATGTATTTGATGTTGACGTACACCGGATTCAGATACAGGAGCTGCTGCAGATAGTGCGGAAGCTTATCCACCGAGTAGAATACGGCAGACATGTAAGTGATCAGGGTCAGGAACACCTCATACAGATACTGAATGTCGCGGAAAAACACGAACAGTGCCGACAGGATGGCCCCGATGCCGATGTCCATGATCAAAAGGCACAGAATCGGGAAAATAATCAGGAACATCGTCGGCCGGAAGGTAATTCCGTCAAAGATGCAGAACGCAAAATATACAAGGAGCGTCAGACCGAAATTTACCAGTGCCGATACGTTCTTGGACAGCAGGAACAGGTACTTCGGCACATTGATCTTCGTGAAGATCTTGGCGTTGCTCATCAGGGACTGCATGCCGTTCTTCGTCGATTCCTTGTAATACGACAGGATGATGTTGCCCGTAAACAGGTACGTCGTATAGTGCGGAATGTCTTTTCCGAAGAAATTCGAGAAAATAACATGCATCACAAGAAGCGTGAGCAGCGGTGACAGCACCGACCAGGCCATACCGAGGACACTTCTCTTGTACTTCTGCTTGAAATCGCGCTTGACCAGCTCCTCAAACATGAACTGGTATTTTTTAATATTCGTTAACATTTTGTTCATAGCATCATAACATTCTACACAGTTTCCGCCAAAGCGCAAGTCCTGTCCCGCGGAGATTGCTTTTTATGTGCCCTTCCTGCGAATACGAAGCCGTCATGTGGCCTCTGTCCTGCAAAGGTTGCTTATTACTGCTGCACAACTCCGGTCGGAACAGCCTGAACAATGAAGTCATTTCCGTCCGTTCCCTCTGCCTGAAGGGTCAGAACGCTCCAGGTGTCCAGAACCTGCTGTTCCAGCTCCTCATCACGAACGGCCTGCATGCTCCGCTGATTGTAGATGTCATTGATGTACTGATTGAATTCGTCACGGTCAAATCCGTTGACACTCGTCAGAATGTCCTCGTGCGCCTTCGGATACGCCGCGAAAACCTGAAACTCCGAAATGGAGTCCCTTCCATATAAGTAGAGGTACGGATTGGAGGTAAAAAAGCTCGAATCTCCGTAGTCCTGAATGCCGGAAAAAGCACTGTTCTCTCCCAGTGTGCCGTGAATGACCGTGTTGGGATCGGTCAGATCCGCGCTGTTGCCCTCATCCAGCCATGCCGCGCCGTCGGTACCGGCCGCGTCCTGCGTGTCATAGACCGGGCACTCCAGTGCTGCGGAAGAGGAATCTGCATCCGGAATCACCAGAAGGAACAGCTCGCCGTCCTTCCAGTCCGGCGTAATATCCGGAAG
>DAIMKA010000320.1:0-2171 GCA_036721955.1 Lachnospiraceae bacterium
CAAGTTCTGAAAGGCGGTTTTTTCGTTATAGTGAGGAACTGTTTTTATGCCTTCTCATGACAAAAAATTCAACCTGGACATCATGGATGACAGCCCTGTTGCGTGCTGCGTCACCGAGGTTGTCCGGAATGAAGAGGGACAGCCGGTGGACTGGATTTACCGCTACTGCAATCAGGCATTTGCGGACATCAAGGAATACCGGACAGAAACGCTTCTGGATCATGCCAACTCGAGTATTTCGCCGCGAACCGATGCAAAGTGGCTGCGGGCTTATTACGAGGCGGCATATGAGGAGAAGTCCTGTGAATTCGATCTGGAGATGGAGGGAGATCATCATGCCTTCATTCTGCCGATCGGGAGGCGGGGCTTCTGCGCCTGCGTGATCCGCTCGAGGGACAGGGATGATGCGACATTTTCCGGGGATCCGTCGCCGGAGAGGCGGGAGAGATGGATCATGGATAAGCTCGCTCCGGAGTATGTTTCGATTTACCGGATCGAGGCCAATTCCGGAAAATACGAAATTCTCCGCCTTGTCGCCAATACCAATGCCAGAAAGCTGGTGACGGACCACCCTGCGCTGTATGCGACCTTTGACGAATATTCCGTGCAGTACGCGAAGGCGTTTATCCTGCCGGAGGACCGGCCGGAATTCCTGGACTGGCTCTCCTGCGCGAACATGAAGGAGCGCCTCCTTCACAGTGAGAAAATTACCTATCATTATCACAGCGTGTCCGGGGACGGGCACCACAGCTTTTATGAGGCCTATGCCGTCAAGGGTCAGAATGACGCGGAGCATTTCGACATTTTTCTCGGCTTCCGGAACATTGACAGCATCCTTTACAAGGAGAGGCAGATTCAGGAAGAGCTGCAAAAGGCTCTGGACGAGGCGAGACTTGGCAACGAAATCATCGCTTCGATCGCGCGGACCTATCAGTATATTTCCCGGATTGATCTGGCAAGCGATCACTTTGATGAAGTCGCCAACAAGGATCATAAGCTCCTTTCTTATCCGAAGTCCGGAAGCTTTATGGAGGAAAACCGGAAAACCTGCCGGGAGAATATTGCCGAAGAATATCAGGAGGCTTTCCTGAAATTCCTGGACCTGAAAACGCTCCCGGAGCGCATGGGGAAGGAAGATTCCATTGCCCTGGAATACCGCATGAGGGACGGAAGCTGGCACAAAATGCGCCTGATCGAGAAGAAGAGGGACGCAAACGGAAGGCTGACGCATGTGCTGTGCGCGATCCGGACCATCAGCGACGCGAAGAAGAAGGAACAGGACCTTCTGTATCAGGTCGCGGAGGCGAAGAAGGAAACCGCCCTGAAGACCCGCTTCCTCTCGAACATGAGTCATGACATCCGGACTCCTCTCAACGGGATTATGGGAATGATCGAGCTCGCGGACCGCTATCCGGAGGATCCGGCGGTTCAGAAGAAGTGCCGGGAACAGATGATGAAATCGTCCCGCTACCTGGTCGCGCTGGTGAGCGATATTCTGGCAATGAGCAAGCTCGAGGCCGGAGATACGGATATTCAGGACATCCCGTTCGATCTGACGGAGCTTCTGAACCGGGCCAATCTGGAGAAGCAGCGCCTCGCAGCCGAGAAGCAAATTCATTACGATGTCCTGTGGGAGCGGGGAGAAATTCTCCACACGAAGCTGATCGGGAACCCGGCGTATGCGGAGCGGATTCTGCTCGCGGTTGCGGACAATGCCGTGAAATTCACGAATCCGGGAGGAACCGTGTGCGTGTGGTGCCGGGAAACTCCGATGGAAGACGGCAGGTCCGTTTATGAGTTCTGCTGTGCGGACAACGGAATCGGAATCGGGCCGGACTTTCTTCCGCATGCATTTGATCTTTTTGCGCAGGAAAATGAGACGAGCCGGACGCAGTACGAGGGGGCGGGACTCGGTCTCAGCATAGCTCAGAAGCTTACCGGGAAGCTCGGCGGCACGATTGAAATCAAAAGTGAAAAGGGAAAGGGCACGACGGTGTCCGTAAGGATTCCGTTCCGGATGGATCCGTCACGGGAACAGGAAGGGGCGATCGCCGGGGCTGCACTGCAGAGCGGTGAGACGGTGAATCCCTGTCTGGAGGGGGTGCACGCCCTTCTGGCGGAAGACAATGAACTGAACACCGAGATTGCCCGATTCCTTCTGGAGAGCCACG
>DAIMKA010000321.1:0-330 GCA_036721955.1 Lachnospiraceae bacterium
AATCGTCTGCTTCTCCTCCATAATCAGAATGTTGTAAATTCCGTATTTTCCCTCGCGGGCGTAGCCCACGTTCTCAAAATTCCCAGACATGTTCTTCTGCCGGTACAGATAATACGGCTTCATGTCCATGCTGAGCGCCGCCTGTCTTGCGATTTCCATCGTCTCGTCCGTGTTGATGAGAACCGGATATCCCTTCTCATCGATGACGCGGCGAAGGCGCGAGGCACGCTTGATCGCGAGTGAGTGCACCGTCAGCGAATCCGGGTTCAGCTCACGGACCTTCTGTGTCGTGCGGCGGACATCCTCCGCGTCCTCTCCCGGAAGGCCCAG
>DAIMKA010000321.1:410-1744 GCA_036721955.1 Lachnospiraceae bacterium
ATCCACCACCTGCTGTACCGTGTGGTGGCGTCCGATGATCCGCAGCGTTTCCTCCTTCATCGTCTGCGGATTCACGCTGATTCTCGTGATGGGATGCCGGCGGAGCGCCCGGAGCTTTTCCTTCGTGATGCTGTCCGGCCTTCCCGCCTCGACCGTGAATTCCTGAACCGTGCTCATATCAAAATTCTTCTCAATCGCGCAGCAGAGGCGGTCCAGCTCCTCCGCCTCCAGCGAGGTCGGCGTCCCTCCGCCGATGTAGACCGTGTCCAGAATCCGCCCCTTCATGATCGCCGCGGTCTCTTCCAGCTCTCTCTCAAGCGCACTCAGATACTCGCCGATCCGCTCCTTCCACAGCGCGATGTTGAACGACGGAAAGGAACAGTACAGACAGGTGGTCGGACAGAACGGAATCCCGATATAGAGGCTGTAGCCGTTTTCATAATGGATGCCGGAGAGGATTCTCTTCTCGCGTTTTGCGATGTCCACGGCAAGTCTTGCCTTCTCTTCCGAGACCTGATGCTCCTCCTGAAGGAAGGCGACGGTTTCCTCTTCCCCGGCGCCCTCTTCCATCTTTGTCATGGCAATCTTCGTCGGCCGGATGCCGATGAGGTCGCCCCAGGGGAGCTTTTGCCCCGTATAGTCCGAAAGCGTCTCATACAGAAACGTCTTCAGCGCATCCTTGGTTTTCTTGCCCTTGGCCGAAAAATCCGCGCCGGACGGTGCCGGAAGTTCCCCTGCAAAGCCGGTTTTCTCTCCCCGTTTTTCGGAACTGTCCTCATTTCCCGTCTGTCCGGAATCCGCCTCGGTTCCCGTTTCTTCGGAACGCGCCTCTTTTTCCGGCAGAATCTGCAGTGAAATTTTCTCCGGAAGCATCGTCACCTTCATGAAAATTTCCGGGTGGTCCTTTCGGATTTTCTCGCCGTTCGGATCGTTCTCCACCAGGACCTTCACGTCCTGTGCCGGATAAAACGCCTTGACCAGCGAGTGAATTTCATAGCGGTATAAATCAATATTTTCCTCAATCAGCAGCATGCCGTTTTCTCTCCTTTTCCCTCTTGAGACACTTTGCAGGGTACCTTTTCCCAGGAACTGCCCGTCTGCAATTTCCCGGGGAATGTCGCTTTCCGAGAGAATCCCCGCGCGGATGGCGTCGTCAATATCGTGATTGATGTAGGCGATGCGGTCGGACGTGCGCACCACCTGTCCTTCGAGCGTCTCCGGAATCCGGGGGCCCGTATGTCCCAGAATCGCCATACGCACCTCGTAGGTCAGGTTCAGTCCGTCGCCGTCGCGCTCGAGCTTATCCACCACGCGCAGCGACTGCTCGTTGTGGT
>DAIMKA010000321.1:1754-2161 GCA_036721955.1 Lachnospiraceae bacterium
GGGTACCTTTTCCCAGGAACTGCCTGTCTGGAATTTCCCGGGGAACAAGCTCCTCTACACCATCGCATTAAACTGCTTCTCGTGCCCGATCTGTGTCATTCCGCCGTGTCCCGGGTACACCAGCGTGTCATCCGGCAGGGCAAAAAGCTTCTCTTTCACGGAACGCACCAGCGCACTCATGGAGCCTGTCGGAAAATCCGTCCGCCCGACCGACTCTTCAAACAGCGTATCTCCGGACAGCAGAATCGGCGGGCATAGCCTGCCCGCATCCTCGCCTGTCTCTTCTATATAATAGCAACAGCTTCCCTCCGTGTGTCCCGGCGTGGAAATGCAGCGGATGTTCATTCCTGCCACCGTGACGGTCTCGCCGTCTCTCAAAAACACGTCTGGTTCCACGATTTTCGGAT
>DAIMKA010000322.1:0-2157 GCA_036721955.1 Lachnospiraceae bacterium
CGACCTTCGGGGCGCTGACGATTGTGTTCTCGCTTCCGGTTCTGATTTCCGTGGTGTACGGAAACTATTCTCTGACTACTGTGATAGCACTGATGAGCCTGTTCCTGCGCATTCTGGCAGAAAACCTTCCTGCCTGGGACTCCACGAGGGAATCAGTGTGGAGCAGCACAGACGCGCTGTTCAATTACATCATTTCGCTGATTCTGCAGGTTTGTCTGTACCTGCTCATTCTGGTCATCACCTATTTTGAAAAAATGAAGAATCAGGCCATCGAGAAGCGGACGGCGGAGAAGGAGCGGCTTCTTCAGGAGGTCCGGACCGATGCGCTGACAGGCCTTAACAACCGGCTGGCCTTCGAGAGCGCCATGCAGGCCCTGAACGAGGAAAAGGTTTCGGACTGCGTTCTTGCCATGGTGGACTTCGATCACTTCAAACAGATCAATGACAGGTACGGTCATCCTGCCGGCGACCGGTATCTGACTTTTCTCGGCAAGGTTCTGCGGGAAGCGGCACCGGGAGCGGAGGCGTTCCGATACGGCGGCGATGAGTTCTGCCTTCTGTTTCGCGGGACGTCTCTGGAAGATGCGGAGAGAATCTGCCGCGGAATCCAGGAGAAAATGAAGGAGGCAGGGAGCATAGAACCGCCCTTTGTTCCGACGCTGAGCATCGGCCTGGCACAGGGAAAAGACGGCATGACGGCCCGGGAGCTTCTCGCCGGGGCGGATCAGGTGCTCTACCGGGCCAAGGCGAAGCGGGACTGCTGCATTGCTGACGCAGAATGAATGAGTGAGATTCCGATAACGGCTGCACAGCTCAATTTTCGGTGGGCAGACGAAAAAACGGCATTGAAAGTCCGGGGACGGCACGACAGGGAGCAGGCACTTTACAGGAGAGCATGCAGCCGTTCTCTCTCCGTGAGTTCAATCTGATTCCGGGAGACAAGGCGCAGAAGCCCCTCCTCCTGCATCTGGAGCAGCATGCGGGAGAGGGAGGGTCTTGTGGTATTCAGAAAGGCGGCAAGCTCCTCGCGGTTTAAGGAGAGATGGACGATCCGGCTGCCGGTGCCTTCCTTGCTCTGCTCTTCCAGAAGAAAGGCGGCAATCCGCTGCCGGAGATTTCCGAGCGTCAGGAGATCAATCTGGCGGTTGTCCTGTTCGGATTTCTCTGCGAAAACATGCAGCATATTGTAAACGACGCGGCTGTGATGCATGCAGCAGCGCTCGCACTGTCCTCCGAAGAATTCCTCCGGGACGGAGAGAAGCCTCGTATTCAGAACGGCCTTGGCATAGGAGTTGTAGCCGTCGGCCGAAAGAAACAGTTCCGTCTCCCCGAAGCACTCCCCCTCATGCAGGATCCGGATGCGGGTCAGCCTGCCGAGCGCGTTGCAGCTGCCGAGCTCCACACTCCCTTCGAGAACGAAATACAGGCGGGTCGGCGCATCCTCCTGCTGGTAAATGAACTGCCCCTTGGAAACGGAGATCACCTTTCCCCGGGAACAGTGAAGGCTCTTTTCGATTTCTTCATCGGAAAGGCCGTGAAAAATAGCCAGGCTCTGTGCATTCATGAATCGTGTACTCCCCTTTCAAATCTATGCTGAGATTATGCCGCGGGTCGTTCGGGACGGCACCGGCAGTATTTTGTCAAAATTTGTCAAAGACCCGACAAGAATCGAGAAAAACTTTGAATTCGTAACATATGTTACATACTATTTTACCGCGATCGGCTAAGATAACAACATCAGATGAAACAAGGAAAACAGAACGGTTTCTGAGCGGATTCTGAAACACAGAGAATAAAGAACAAACGCGGAGGCAGAACAGAAGCTGCAGCGCGACAAACAAAAGGGCCACAGGCCACGAAAGGAGAACATTATGAAATACAGATGCACAGTTTGCGGATATATCTATGATGAGGAGAAGGAAGGCGTAAAGTTTGCAGATCTTCCGGAGGATTGGAAGTGTCCTACCTGCGGCGTACCGAAGTCGAAGTTCGTTCCCGTTGAGGAAGAGAACGGCATGACCTGGGCCGCTGAGCATGTAGTCGGTGTTGCAAAGGACGTACCGGAAGACATCAAGGCAGACCTTCGCGCAAACTTCGATGGCGAGTGCTCGGAAGTCGGCATGTATCTGGCAATGTCCCGCGTAGCATTTCGCGAGG
>DAIMKA010000323.1:0-2132 GCA_036721955.1 Lachnospiraceae bacterium
TATCTTCAGGAAAACTCTCTGCTTGATTTCGAAGATATGATTGTGCGGTGCATCCGGCTTCTGGACGGACGACCGGACCTTCTCTCCGAATGGCAGGCGCGGTTTCGCTTTCTTCTCATCGACGAGTTTCAGGACATCAACCGGGAGCAGTTCGAGGGAATCCGCCTCCTGGCGGGAGAAGACGCCAATCTGTTTGCCGTGGGAGATGACGATCAGTCCATCTACAAATTCCGCGGGGCAGATGTCCGGCTGATGATTGATTTTCCGCAGTATTTCCCGGGAACCCGCGTGATCCATCTGGATATCAATTACCGCTCGTACGCGCCGATTGTGTCCTGCGGTCAGCGGATCATTGAGGAGAACAAAGTGCGGCTGCCGAAAAAGGTGGTGGCTGCCAGACTCCTTCCGGATCCGGGCGGCGCGGCGCGGGTGTCCTCCGGCGTATTATTCGGAAGAGCTGTTCCGGACGGGGTCTGCGTCCGGATGAACCATTTTGAAACGGAAAAGGCGGAGTATCTCTGGATCGCGGAAATGCTGCGCGAAGCTTCTCCGGAGGAACGGTCGGGAAGTGCCGTGATCGTACGCTCCCACACGCAGATGCAGGGATTTCTCCGGATTCTGGAACAGGAGAAAATTCCGTTTTGTCTGCAAGGGGCGGGCAGAAGTCCTTCCGGGAAGAGGAACTCTGCGAGGCTTCTGCAAAAGAATAGAGATCTGCTGTCCGTGATCAAGAGCTACTACCGTCTCTCCAATGAGCTGTCCTCCGGAAAAATTCTCCGGCGTGACCTGTTCTTTGTGATGAACCGGCCGGAGCGCTTTCTTCTTCGGGAGAAATTCCGGGAAGAGAGTTATACCAAAAAGGAGCTTCTGCAGGTCTATCCGGACCGGTCCGCGGAGGGAAAGACCATCGGGAAGCTCTGCCGCGATCTGCAGATGCTGGAGAGGCTGTCTCCGGAGCATTCCCTGGCGCTTCTTCATCACATCCTGGGAGAACAGGAAGAAAGTGCGGCGGTCTGGAAAACGCTTTTGCAAAAGGCTGCTTCCTGCGGGAGCATGGCAGAGCTCCGGCGTATGCTGGAAGAAATCTCAGAGGAGCGCCTTGAGAGCCCGGATTCGGAAGAAGAGAAAGAAGAGAACCTCCGGCTTTCCGGCGTGCATGTCCTGACGATGCATGCGAGCAAGGGACTGGAATATGACACGGTGTATCTTCCGGATCTCAACGAGGGAATTTTCCCGGGGAGGCGGGCCGTCAGTGCCGAAGCACTGGAGGAAGAGCGTCGCCTTTTCTATGTGGCGGTCACACGGGCAAGAGACCGTCTGCATCTTCTGTACCTTCGCGGCAGCAGGGAAAATCCGCGGAGGCCCTCCCGCTTTCTGGAACCGCTCGGCGTAACGGCATGGGAGAGTTCCGGGTGATTTTCCTGCAACATTTCCGGGTGTAGGATTGTTATATCAATCAGAGGGCAGCAAGCAATACCGGCGAAGAGATGGCTCCCTGCGCCTGCTGCCCGAATGAATCAACCGGCGGCCTGTGAGGCCCCGGGAAAGGAACGAACATGCAGTTTCAGGAAAACAAAGAAGGCTGGAACCTTCAGGCGGAGCGGATTCTGGATGAATACGGAAACGCGCTCCTCCGGTATGCGTATACCTTCCTTCATAACACGAGCGATGCGGAGGAAATTCTGCAGGAAACGCTCATACAGTTTCTGAAAAACCGTCCGGAATTCGAGAACAGCCGGCATGAAAAGGCCTGGCTGTTTCGTGTCGCGGGTAATCTGTCCCGAAACCGGATTCAGTACAACGCCATCCGCGCCACAGATGAGCTGCAGGATGATCTTGCCGCAGCAGAAAAGGAAGATCTTGCCTTCGTCTGGGAGGCGGTGAAAAGCCTCCCGGAGCGGCAGCGCAGCGCCATTCACCTGTTCTATCAGGAGGGATGCTCCACGGCGGAGATTGCGGAGATTCTGAAGGAAAAAGAGTCCACGGTGCGCTCGGATCTTCGGCGCGCGAGACTCCGGCTGAAGAAAATACTGAAGGAGGACTACGACTTTGAAGAAGCGGTATGAAGAAGTCATGGAACAGCTCACGGTGACGAATGAGATGCGAGAGAGGATCCTGAAAAACGTGGCGGA
>DAIMKA010000324.1:0-2131 GCA_036721955.1 Lachnospiraceae bacterium
ACCGCGTTCTTGCAGCGAGTCGTAAAGGACTGTGCGTCAATGCCCATCTTCTCAACGAGCTTGGCGATCAGGCTGTCATCGACCGTCAGAAGGCAGTACAGAAGATGCTCCTGTTCCACCTGCGGATTGCCGTATTCATTGGCCATCGCCTGGCAGTTCTGGATGGCCTCCATGGATTTCTGTGTAAATTTCTGAATGTTCATAACCGGTACCTCCTCTTGGAAGTTATGTAGGGAAACCGCACGTCCGAAGCTTCCGGACCTTTCTCGTTCCGTTCTCTCCGGAGTGCGGTTCTTTTGTTTTCTTTGTTCTATAACTACTATAACATAAAAAAAGATCCTGTCAATGACGACAGAACCTTTTAATTCTAAACATTATGTAAACTGTAATTCAGCGCCTGCCGTCTTTCCGTGGAAATTGATCTGCAGGCAGCAAGTTCCCACAAGAAGCCTGCAGGCGGCCGGGGACAAAGCCCCTCCGGCCGGCGACATCAGGGATTTCTAAAGGCCTGGGATCTGCGGAAGGATTACCGTCACATTACTTCTTCTCTTCACTCTCCGCGTTTTCCGTCCCGAACGGTTCCTGATTGGCCAGAACGCCTGCCTCTGCGGCATCCTGTTCCACGCCGTTGACTCCGTCTGCAGGCTTCTTCTCATCCGCGGCGGACTCTTCGTGATGGTGCGAAATGGTGGTATATCCCTCCATCGTCTCCTTTTCCTGCTGCGCAACGGCAGCTCCGCTCTGCACCGTCTTTTCGTTCCTGGAATTCCCGGGCTCTGCACTCTCCTCCTGCAGAGGGGTGACCTCAGCATCCATCACATCTCCTGCTGCCACTGCCGCAATCGCCTCCACCGGCTTCTCGGCCTTGCCGATCTGGAACATGATCCAGATATCCGCGATGCCGTCCGCAATCAGGGCAATCGCCATGAACTTCATCAGAATCTTGTTGATGGCCACCGGATGAATGATGAAAATCACACCCAGAACAATCTCCGCCACGGCAATCACAAGAGCCGCGGCAACGCCGCCGGACTTCTGACGCACAATCCGGATGCTCTCCGACAGGTCCACCATACCCGTTACCAGAACGATCAAACCGATGATGGTCGGTCCGAGCGAAGCCAGAATTTCCGGATTGAAGAACAGATACATTCCCATGACCAGCGCCACAACACCGCCGAACAGGCCGAGAGAACTCCCGTACACGCGGCTTCTGCGGTAGAAGAATGTGACCACCGTCACGATGCCGACAATCGCAATGATCGCGGCAATGGCCTTGCAGATGACA
This sequence comes from Lachnospiraceae bacterium, assembly GCA_036721955.1. GTDB lineage: Bacteria > Bacillota > Clostridia > Lachnospirales > Lachnospiraceae > CAG-791. Next base: position 1,289 of record DAIMKA010000324.1, read on the forward strand.
ATCAGTGCCGTGCCGGACCAGATCAGCAGTACCAGGCCGAGTATTACCAGGCACGCTGCCTCAATCAGCTTGTTGGTCTTTGCTACGCGAAATGCTCCCTTGATTTCCTCTTCCACGCGTTCTCTTTTCTTCATAAATGAACACCTCCTGCTATGCCGGAATCATTATTCCCGCTCTCATCATACCACGATCCCGGGCTTCTGCACCCGTCCGGATTCCGTTTAGAATTTTCGTAAGGCTATGCCAGAGCCTCGATCCGGTTCAGAATTTCCTCTCTTCCCTGCTTCGTGAGGCCCGAGAACGGAATGACCTCCAGCGAGACCTCCTGGCCGACCGCACTCTTCTCATGAAGAACCTTTTCCACATTCGCGATCGCCCGCTGCAGCTGACTTCTCTTGAGCTTGTCCGCCTTGGTCGCCACAATAATCGGAACAAAGCCATTGTGCACCACCCAGTCGAACATCAGGACATCGTCGTCCGACGGATCGTGACGGATATCAATCAGGAGGAACACGGCCTTCAGGGAGCGGCTGGTGTGAAGATAGTTCTCGATCATGGTTCCCCACTGGGCCTTGACCTCCACGCCCGCCGTCGCATAGCCGTATCCCGGCAGGTCCACCAGATACAGCGCATCGTTGATATTGTAATAATTGATCGTCTGCGTCTTGCCCGGCTTGGAGCTGGTTCTCGCGTAGCTCTTCCGGTTCATCAGGGCATTGATCAGCGTGGATTTCCCCACATTGCTCTTTCCGGCGAAAGCAAACTCCGGCCAGGAATGCACCGGGAGCCTGCTGGTAATGCCGCAGACGGTTTCCAGATTTACGTTTTTGATAATCATTCTTT
>DAIMKA010000325.1:0-2118 GCA_036721955.1 Lachnospiraceae bacterium
ACAGCTGAATAAGAAACAAAAAAGAGAGGAAGCTTCCATTGGGAGGCTTCCTCTCTTTTTGCAAAATGGATATCAGAGCTCAGATTTCAAAAAAGGCTGCGCTTGCTGCAGGGACGATGCATCTGCCCTCCGCGTTCTTTCCAAAGGTGCTCGCACCCTTCATGCCGCCCTGCGCATAGAGGAGCTTCGCATTCTCCGGAAGAGGCGTCTTCATCACCGCTTCCTGTCCGGAAGGATTGAGAACGACCAGAACCTTCTGGCCCTTCTGCTCTCTCTCATACACCAGGGGATAGCTGTGATCCTCCAGCTCCACGAGACGGAAATCACCGGCATCCATCAGCGCGGGATTGGCTCTGCGCACGGCGATCAGCTCTTTGACCGCATTCAGAATGGAATCCGGATCTTTGGCCTCCGCCGCCACGTTGATTTCCTTCACAGAAGGATCCTGCGCAATGTACAGGAGCTCCTTCGGAGCGGAAGAAAAGCCCGCGTTCGGGGTGTTATCCCATGCCATCGGAGAGCGGGAGCCGGTTCTCTCATAACCGCCCTCCACGGAATTCAGGCCTTCGACGTATTTCTCACCGATTTCGTCGCCATAATAGATAAAAGGAACGCCCGGCATGGAGAGAAGGAATGCAAAGGCGAGCTTGATCTCTTCCGGATCCAGCGTTCTTGCCATGCGGATCATGTCGTGATTACCGGAAGGAATGCAGATCAGTCCGCCCTTCCCCTTCGTCAGTTCGCGGTTGTGCAGGTACAGATCAAAAAAGGTCCTGCAGTCGCCCTTTCCCTCTCTTGCAAAATAAGGATGTTCCTCGCGGAAGAGATCCAGATAGTGGGAAGGTCCGAAGTGAAGCAGGAAATCCATGTGGAAGCCCGCCGAAAGGGAGCGGTCCGGCTGTCCCCATTCGGAGACCATCACCGCCTCCGGGAATTCCTCATCCAGAAAAGCACGAAAATCCTGCCACAGGCGGATGGTTCCCTTCTGATCCGGATCGGACTTCACAAGGGATCCCGCCATGTCCACGCGGAAACCGTCGCACCCGAGACCCAGCCAGAAGCGCATGACATCCTTGATTGCCTCACGGGTTGCCATCGGTCCCTCGGCATTCATCGGCTGCTGCCAGGATTTTGCCGGGTCCGGATTGGCGAAGCCGTAGTTCAGTGCGGGCTGCGCGTTGAAGAAGTTGGCCGCGCAGGCACCGTCCCGCTCGGTGCCGCCGCGGATGGAGCCCATGATCTGGTCCACACCCTCGAAGCCCTCCCAGACGCTGTTCGTCCAGACATAGCGGTCGGTGTATACGTTCCTCTCTGCCTTTGCGGACTCCTGAAACCATTTGCACTCGTCCGAGGTGTGACCCGGAACCAGATCCAGGATGACGTGCATCCCTCTCTTGTGCGCCTCTTCGAACAGCTGGCGGAGATCCTCATTGGTGCCGTAGCGGGGGGCTGCCTTGTAGTAATCCCGGATGTCGTAGCCCGCGTCTACGAACGGAGAATCGAAGCACGGATTCAGCCAGATGGCATTGCAGCCAAGATCCTTAATGTAATCGAGCTTCCGGATGATTCCCTGAAAATCTCCGATTCCGTCCGCATTGGTGTCGCAGAAGCTCTGCGGATAAATCTCATAAAAAATTGCGTCATTCAGCCATTCTCTCATGGCACCCTCCTTGATCAAGTTATTTGCTATTGTCCCGGCGCATTGCGCGGGTTCTCCCGGGGAAACGATGACGGCCCTGTCGCCGGGGTCTTCCATCCCCAATCTTTTCAGCGATGGCGGCAGGAGACGCTTGCGGAAACGTTTCCTGAACTTCATCTTAACATGATCCGGCTTTTATTCCAGTAGGAAAATGTCTCCACCAGGCGTGGCGTTTTCCGGCGAAGCTGCCTCGAATGCCGGTTCTCTGAAACGGATCTCCTCCCGAAAGATCTTAATGGAAAATTTCATTGTCATGCGAGGGAAGGCATGACATGATACAGGCAGGGACCAAAGATGCTTATGGGGTGGAACCGAAGAATCGGATTGGGGAATTGTAACGGAAGGGAGATTTTATGAAAAAAAGAAGAGTATCTGCGCTGTGCGTGACGGGAGCTTTGCTCATGACGCTCTCCGGCTGC
>DAIMKA010000326.1:0-1686 GCA_036721955.1 Lachnospiraceae bacterium
GCGTATAATAGTAGAGATTGAAAATCGCAAAAGATCAGTCGGAGTAAGAAGAGTCAGAGAGGATATCGTCATGGCGAACAAGGTATTTGATTTCAGCGCATCGGGAGAGGATAAGAAGCCGGAGAAGGCAGCGGCGCTCCAGGAGGAGATCCGCACGTACACGACCTTCCGGCAGGATTCGGAGGCGGCGGATGCGGAGCACCCGCTGCTGGTTCTGGACAGTGCGGAGGGGCTTCGGCACCACACGAGCGGAAGCTTTGAGATTCCGGAGAAGCGGACGGCTTTCCATTTCATGGCAAACGGAGCGCCTGCACAGACCGACATCCGGGAGATCGACGAGCGGTTTGAGGATCTGGTCCGCTGGCTCGGGGACAACCGCATCAATGTCCGCCTGTCGGGTAAAATCACGGACCGCGGCTACTGCGTCTACAAGATCCGCGAGGTGGATTCCGGCGGAGAAACAAAGCTCTCCGCGGAGGACGGGTTCCTTCAGTACGCGATTGCAAGACTCCTTGCGACGAAGGCTCCGGCCGAGGAGCCGGATGAGGACGCCGACGAGATCGAAGGCGACGAGATGAAGCTGACGAGCCTTCAGAGTATCACGGATTTCCTGAATGTGGCGGGAAGATCGCTCCCTCCGCACATCCTGAAGTGGGCGCGCCGGAATCTGGCGGTTGCCCGCTCCACCGAGATCGGACCGGATGAGAGACGCCACGCGCAGCGTGCCCTGTCCATCATGCTGAACATCCAGTGGAAGGATACGACCTTCGGCTCCATTGATCCGGTCGAGGCGAGACGGATTCTGGATGAAGAGCTCTACGGCATGGAGAAGGTGAAGCAGAGAATTATCGAGACCATCATCCAGATCAACCGCACGCACACGCTCCCTGCCTATGGCCTTCTTCTGGTCGGACCTGCCGGAACCGGCAAGTCACAGGTCGCCTATGCGGTGGCAAGAATTCTGAAGCTTCCGTGGACATCCCTTGACATGAGCTCGATCCACGATTCGGATCAGCTGACCGGAACCTCCCGTGTATATGCGAATGCAAAGCCGGGCAGCATCATGGAGTCTTTCTATGTGGCCGGCGAGTCCAACATGGTCTTCATTATCAACGAGCTCGACAAGGCGGACTCGAAGACCACCAGCGGGAATCCCGCGGACGCGCTTCTGACGCTTCTGGACAACCTCGGCTATACGGACAACTACATGGAGTGCACGATTCCGACAGGCGGCGTGTATCCGATCGCGACGGCAAATGACAAGAGCCGGATCAGCGAGCCTTTGATGACACGTTTTGCCGTGATTGACATTCCGGATTATACGCGGGATGAGAAAAAAACGATTTTCTCGAAATTCTCGCTCCCGAAGGTGTTAAAGCGCATGGGCATGCGGCCGGAGGAATGCGTGGTTACGGAAGAGGGAGCCTACGCGGTTGTGGACCGCTTCGCATCCATGCCGGGTGTGCGTGATCTTGAGCAGGCGGCGGAGCATCTGGCCGCCAATGCGCTGTACCGGATTGAGACGCAGAAGATTGCGGGCGTTGTGTACGAAGCAGAGGATGTGAAACGGCTGTTTGAGGAATAACGCATGAGCAGGAGCCTGATGGCTCCTGCTCATGCTGGAGCAAGGGCGGAAAACACCCTTGCTCCTCCTATCGGAGAAACCGCCTGCGCGGATTTCTCCTC
>DAIMKA010000326.1:1833-2095 GCA_036721955.1 Lachnospiraceae bacterium
GTCATGTGGACGAGGAGCACGGGATATCCTTTCCGAAGGCTGGAGATCTTCTGGCGGCGGGAGCGTCGCGGGAGCATTTCCGGTACCTGTTTTCCATTGACGAGAGGCCGTTCTGGCTCTTTGCCTCGTTTGAGGAGAATTCCGACGCGAGAGCGGTGCTCGCAGCGCTGAACCGGGAGACATCGGAATTGGAAGGGAACAATTCCCGGGAAACGGAATCCGGCGGGAAGAATTCCGCGGAACCGGCATCCGAAGGAAAGAA
>DAIMKA010000327.1:0-1363 GCA_036721955.1 Lachnospiraceae bacterium
ATCAGCACCGATGCTGCAGTTTGAAAGTGACATATCAATGTCACTTTCAAACTTCCGATCTCCGGGCGGCATTCAAGCCGTATCCTCATTCTGCAGGCGTAAAATCCATTCCCTCTGTCTTCTGCACCGAATCATCCCGAAGAATGAACAGGGCCTCATATCCTTCCATGCTCTCGATGAGTCTCCTGCCATCCTCTGAGCCCAGAATCAGGCAGATCGTGGACAGCGCATCGCAGTCCGCCGAAGCGCCTTCCTTTCCCTGAATGGTGACGCCGAGGACATCCGAATCCACAGGATATCCCGTTTTCACATCAAGGATATGGTGATACTCTTTTCCGTTTTCGGTAAAATACCGCTCGTACACCCCGGAGGTCACCATCGTCCCGTCCTCGAGAGGCGACGAGCCGACAATCTTCGTCCGGTCGGAATAGGGCGTCTCGATGCCAATGGAAAACGAAGAAAATGTCGTTTTCTCCGTTGTGAATCCGGTAACATCCGGCTTTCCGCCCACACACTCAATGTTGCCGCCGAGGCTGACAATCGCCGAGGTCACGCCCTCCTGCCGAAGCTTCTCACACACCTTGTCCGCAATGTAGCCCTTGGCAATGCCGCCCAGATCAATCTCCGCCTCCGGGTCCGCAAGCTGCACAGTTCCCTTGTCCTGATCCACGGAAATATTCCTGTAGTTCACATGCCGGACCGCTTCTGCCAGTGCATCCTTCTCCGGAACCCTGGGAGAGTCGGAATGAAAATCCCAGAGGTCCTCCGCTTTTCCGACGGTAATGTCGAATTTTCCTTCGGAAAGGTCTCCGTAGGAAATTCCCTTTTCAATAATTTCCAGGGTTCTGTCATCACAGACGACCGGTTTCCCGTCCGCATGATTGATGTTCCAGATGTCCGAGCCTTCCTTTGTTTTACTGAGAAGCTTCTCATAATCGCTGCACAGAGCGAACGCCTGTGTAATCACATCTTCTGCGGCAGAGGAAAAGGACGTTCCGCTTTGCTCCGCTTCCTCTTCTGAGCCGCTGCTTTCCTGCTCCGCTCCGGCTGCCTCCGGTGCCTGAATCCCATAAACGGTAATCTGGCAGATGGTATCGAAGTAAAAGCTCTCCTTCGTCACCGGATCCTCTGCCGCTCCCGGCCCAGTGCTTTCCTTGGTCTCACTGTCCGCTGTTTCCGTTCCGGACAGCCGCGCCGGTATTTGTCCGCAGCCGGCCTGTGTTATAATCATGACTGCTGCAAAAATACAAGCCATGAGGCCGCGCATGTTCCGTTTTCTCATGTGAGCTTCCTTATTTATGCCCCAGTTCTCTCGCAGATTCCTGTGAACAGGGATGGAATCATTCAGACTGTAAATGCCGGA
>DAIMKA010000327.1:1373-2091 GCA_036721955.1 Lachnospiraceae bacterium
GGGGATCTGACATTATAACCCAGCTCGCCGGCCGGCCTTTGCATATCAGGAGATATTTTATCATGATTAAGGAGATTAAAAAAGGCGACGTCTTCCTTCTTACCGCTTTTATAGCGGCGGCCCTTCTGATTGCGCTCTCACCGGTTCTGCGGAGCCTTGCCTCTTCCAAAGATCGCAAAGAGGCTCCGGTTCTGGAAGTCCGCGTATCCGGCAAGCTCTACGGCACCTACGATCTTCAGAGGGATCAGACCATTGAGATCAGGAACCGGTACGGCACCAACACGCTGTCCATCCGAAACGGCTCTGTCTCTATGACGGAATCCGACTGCCGGAATCAGATCTGTGTGCAGACCGGCTCCATCGGCGAACCAGGACAGATGATCGTCTGCCTGCCGCACCGCCTGAGCGCTGAAATCAAGGGTTCCGCAGCTTCCGCGGCTCCGTCCTACGATGCTATTTCAAGGTAGCTGCTATTTTTCGTCATAATGAAAAGTTTACCTATACGATTCTTTCCGGACTTCCGCAGGAATTCAACAGCGCAGGCAGTAGTTTGAAACCATAAATTTACATGAATATCCTTCACACCGAGGCAGCAGAACACATATAAAGAAATGAAACATACGCCTGAACACAATCAAAAAAAACTTTCTCCTCAGCAGCTGGCAACGCTTGGCATGCTGTCCGCGCTCGCACTCGCACTTTCCTTTCTGGAATCGCT
>DAIMKA010000328.1:0-1694 GCA_036721955.1 Lachnospiraceae bacterium
GGGCACTGCTTTTCCCCGCAGCTTCTTTCGGAAATGACGGACGCGCTCTGGGACAGCACAAGACTCCTTGCGCGAAGAAAGCACGAAGTGATGAATGCCTCCGTGTACCATCCGGTGCACTACGGCGAGGCAGAAGACGTTCTTTCCTGCAGCGAAAGGCTCCTTCTTGTGGCTAAGAAGGCCAAAAGGCTTTGCCCGAAAGGCAGTGAGGGAGCGCTGATCTCGCTTTTTGCCTATCCTGTCTGCGGAACGGCCAATCTCATGAAGATGTGGATTCTTGCCGGACGAAATGCGCTCTATGCCCGGCAGAACCGCCTGGAGGCCAATGCACTCGCAGACGAGATTGCACTTTGCATGGAAAAAGATGCGGAATTTACCGAAGAATACCACTCTGTCGAGGGCGGGATGTTCGACGGGTTCGGTCTCTCGGAGCACATCGGCTTCCGCTGCTGGAATGACGAGAACAATCAGTATCCGCTCATGATCCGGGTATTCCCCGCGAGGAAGCCCCGCATGATCGTTGCGAGAACGACGGATGAGCATTATCTGACCGGCGGCTTCTGGAGTGATCAGCCGCAGACCTGGACCGATGCCCTCCGCCCCGATGTCTCCGAAATTGCCTTTGACATCGCCTGCGGCAGCAGGGACCCGGTTTCCTATGAGATCCTCTGTGACTGCCCGTGGCTGTCGTTCTCCTCCATGAGAGGAACCGTCTCTCTTACGGATCATCTGACGGTCACCGTTCATAAGGAGCTCCTTCACGGAAAGGAGACCGGGCGTTTCCTCGTCCGGAACGCCGGATCCGGAGATGCCGTCATTGATGTCGCCGCGCAGAGCCTTTCTTCGCTTCCGCCTCTTCCCAGGGGATGTTTTCTGGAAACGGATGACTGCATCGCTATGAATGCCGATCATTTCAACATGAAAAAAGACGTGAACGGCGGCGCATTTTCTATTCTCTCGCCCTACGGCCGCACGGATTCTGCGATCAAGGTTTTTCCGGTGACGGCGGATTTCTATCCGGAGAAGGACCGGCCTTTTGCCGCCTATGACTTCTGGGCCCTCTCTGCGGGATGCTGGCGCGTCCGCTTCTATCTCTCCGCCACGACGCCTGTGGTCAATGAGAGCCGCCAGTACATCGGGTTCTCGGTCAACGACGAACCGGTGCAGATTCTGAACACGGTTCATGAAGAGGACAAGCCGTTCTTTTTAAGCCGCCAGTGGGAGCAGGAAGCACACGACTGCATCAAAATCCAGGAGGCGGAGGTAAACTGCCGGGAAGGAGAAAACCGTCTTTTCTTCTATGGAATGAGCCCCGCCATTATTCTCGAGAGGATCGTTCTCTGGAGGAAGGGCACCGTGCTTCCCGAGTCCTGTCTTGGCCCCGCCGAGAGCTGGAGAAAGCAATGAGGCACCCGGCCTGAAATGGGATTTCCGGTGGGAAAGCGAGGCAGGGCTGTGCGGTTTTGATTTACCGATTCTGACCTTCTGAAATCCGGGCAATCAGCGATTCCCATTCGCTGTCTGAAAGCTCGCAGGGCGCAGACAGCGAGTAGGAATACCCGTCTGCGGACCAGATGGCCAGTACATCTGCATCCTCTGCGTCTCCCTTCAACGTAACCTTGATCGTCCCCACAGAAATGGTCCGGACATCTGCATAGGTGTTGTAGTCGCCGGAATTTTCTTCCATTCCCTCC
>DAIMKA010000328.1:1790-2080 GCA_036721955.1 Lachnospiraceae bacterium
ATCACCGGAGGCATCGTCAGAAATGGTGCCCCGGTAAGTAATCTGCGCCATCTCCCCCCAATAGGAGGTGTAGATGGTCTCCTCCCCGGTAAAGGAAAGGACCTCCGTGAGGTCTCCTGCAATGTCGGGAACGGCAAAGCCGACGGCCTGAGAGAGCGCCTCATCCGAGCTCACGTCCTCCATTCCGTTTGCGATGGAAACTGCGGATTCCTCCGCCGCCTGCTTCTCTTTCGGGGAGGCTGCGGATCTTCCTGACGCTTCTGCAGTATCCGGTTCTGCATTTTCCGATG
>DAIMKA010000329.1:0-2064 GCA_036721955.1 Lachnospiraceae bacterium
CGGGACTGAAAAATCCGGGGACCGGAAGAGTTCTCACTCTTCCAGTTCCCGGATTATATTCTGTGCAATTTCCTTTTTCGTGAGGGAATGGTTCATCGCTTCCTGTTCCAGATAACGGTGCGCCTCTTCCTCTGTCATATGTTTTTTCTCGATCATCAGGCACTTGGCCCTGGTGATGATTCCCATTTCGTCCAGGCGTCTTCTCAGCTTCTGATTCTGCTCATTCAGCATGAAAATCTTCTGCCGCATGGAATCCATGACGCCCACTGCCTCCAGGAGGAGCTGTCCCTTCAGCGGCCTCGATAAAACAAAAATTCCGCTCCCGCGCACCTTGTACGCCACCTGATGGTAAAGATCCGCCTTCACGAGAAGAAGCACCGCGATGTCCCTCCCGTCCGCGAAATCGCGGGCCGACTCCAGGCCGAACTCATCGGGAAGCGGTGTGTTGATGATCACCAGCCCGATGGCGCCGTCGGACAGAACGCGCCTTGCTTCCGTGACCGAAGAGGCATACAGGACCTGTTCACAGGTTCCTTCAATGATCTTGCGAATGACCGCATATGTGTCCTGGCCGGATGTGACAACCAGCACGCGGCTTCTCTTACTGACCGCAGCCATAACTGTTTCCGTCCTTCCTTGCTTCAGATCCCGGCTCTCTCACAGTAAGCGTTCAGGATGGAAGCCGGCACATGTCGCTGTACCAACTCACTTCCTCTCGCGCAGGAAGCCGCCTCGTCAATGTGGCGCGGAAGCTTCTCCAGCTTCCGGATCAGATCAGCGTCCGCCTTGTACAGGTTGACATTCATCGGAAGGTCCGGGCGGAGTGCGTTTTCAATGCCGTCAAGACCCGCGTAAATTACCATCGCAAAGGACAGGTAGGGATTGGCCATCGGATCCGGGGAGCGCAGCTCGAAGCGCTTGCGGTCCGAATTGGTTGCCGGGATGCGGATCAGCTGCGAGCGGTTCTGCTCCGACCAGCTGACATAGTACGGTGCTTCCATCTGTCCGAGGCGCTCATAGGACTTCGTCGTCGGGTTCAGGAAAAGCGTGATCTCCCGGATGTGCTTCAGGATGCCCGCCATGAACATAGAGGAATAATCCGTCTTGTCCTCTGCGTCAACCGGCTCCACGGAAATATTGAAATGCATGCCGTTGCCCGGCTGATCCCGGAGGGGCTTGGGCGAGAAATCCGCACTCATTCCGGTGGTCTCCGCGAGGTTTCTCACCGCCCACTTGACCGTCGTCGTGTTGTCCGCCGTCGTAAGCGGCGCTCCGTAGTGGAAGTCAATTTCGTTCTGGCCCGGGCCCTGCTCGTGGTGCGATGCCTCCGGCGTAATTCCCATATCCAGAAGGGCAAAGCAGATGTCCCGGCGCAGATTCTCCCCGCGGTCATCCGGTCCGACCGACATATAGCCCGCCTGATCAATCGGCATCTCCGTGGCCTCGCCCTTTTCGTTCTTCGAGAAAGCGTAGAATTCCAGTTCCGGCCCGATGTTGACGCGGATGCCTCTGTCCTTCGCCGCCTTTACCGCCTGCTTCAGAAGATAGCGCGTGTCCTTCTCATACGGCGTTCCGTCCGGCTTATAGATGTCGCAGAACATCCGGCACACTCCGCCGTCCATCGGCCTCCAGGGCACAATGGAAACCGTAGTCGGATCCGGACGCAGGAACAGATCCGAGCGCAGATCCTCGCCAAAGCCCGCGATGGCCGAGCCGTCGAAGGAAATGCCCTCCGTAAATGCCCGCCGCAGCTCCTGCGGCATGATGGCAATGTTCTTCTGCTCTCCGAACACATCAAAAAACGCAAGCCGGATGAATTTCACATTTTCCTCTTCAATGAAATCCAGTACTTCCTCGTAGGTCTGCATAGCCGTGATCCCCTTTCCCTGATCCTGCTGTTCTTTACGTTTCCTGCACTTTGCCTCACCGTCCGAAGCCGATGTTTTCCCTCCGCGCTCATTCAAGAAACACATCATAAAGGCATCCCGCTCCATGTGTCTGCGGCTTTCTTCTTTCCTCTGCGCAGGAAATCATTTCGTCCTGTTTTGTTTACTGCCTGTCTGC
>DAIMKA010000330.1:0-2055 GCA_036721955.1 Lachnospiraceae bacterium
AGCAGGAACATCTGTTTCGGTTCCAGGTCCCCATAAAGATAATCCGGATGAACCCCCTTGCCCGCTCCGACACATTGCAGCAGAAGATTCTGCCGCGGGTCCTTCAGCGCCTGCTGCGGCGTCAGCCGTCCTTCCTCGATTTCCCGCTGGACAACCGTATGATCTACCGTCAGCTGCGTGAGGGTATCTGTGAGCAGATACGTCCGGCAGTCGCCCACATGACAGATGTAGTATTTGCCCTTCATCAGAAGCAGCACTTCCACTGTGGTCCCGCTCCGGAAGCCTGCCTCTTCGGAGGCTTCTTTCAGTGCCTCATGAAGCGACTGGATCAGATGTTCCCAATCGTTGAACAGCGCTGTCAGAGGGATCTCCTGTGAATACAGGCCGGGGATTTGATCGTGGAACCAGTCGCGAAACGCCTTTATGACCTCCGCGCTGGCCCGCTCTCCCAGTTTCAATCCTCCGACCCCGTCGCAGATCGCCGCAAATACAATGGAATCGCCCTGCGGTGCCTGTGCATGGATCAGCAGGAGCGAATCCTGATTCGTCTCCTTTTTGATCCCGACATCCGAGCAATAAGCTGAACAATACTCCATGCGTTTTCTCCCGTCGTCTCAACGGTATTCATGCTCGATCTCTTGGAGCACCGTCTTTTTCTTTTTGTGGAGCACTGCACCGCCCACTGCGGCCAACAGCACCGCAGCCACGAGCAGGCCGATGCCGACTGCCACAAGGATCTGGCCTGTTGTCATTGCAACTCCTCCTTTGTCTTTTCTGCGCTCCCGTTTTCAGGATGCCGATTCCTTAAACTCTCCGGCCGAGGCATCGAACGAAAACGAATGCTCGATATAGTCATGGGACCCGTTCGAAAAATCCGAGGTCAGACCGGTGAAGGAATTCTCTCCCGTCTGCGAGAACCACATATAGCTTCCAGAGACCTTCGGCTGGTACGGGACGCCATCCTTTGCCACACCAAAGATCAGCGAAATGCTAGCGCTTCCGCCGCCGTCGAGCTCCCAGACAAGGAACTTCTGCGTTCCTGCACTGAGAAGCGCAGACTCCGGGTCATCTTCGCTTCGCAGGTATCCGTACAGCGGACTTCCATCGCTGGTCCGGTCCTTCACGCAGAAGAGCGTTCCATTGGACGCAATGCAATAGATTCGGGCGTTCGAAACACTTTCCGAAATCTCGCTCTCACCGGTCACGGCATACGCTTCCCGCATGCCGTTTCCGCCGTAGTCCTCTTCCAGATAGAAAAGTTCCTTCTCTCCGCTCGACTTCAGATACTCTTCCCATACACTTCGCAGTGAGGTGTTGCTGACAGAGATGTTTTCCGGCTGCACATTCTCTTCGGAAGCATTTTCCGACCCGGTTTCCACCAGACAGCCGTTTTCCACCGTATAAATCTCCTCCCCGTCATCGTCGGAATACACCAGTTTGCCATCTGCCGTTTTGGTCGGGATTCCCCACGGGTTTGACACGGTATAGTCTCCCTGATAGACACTGAGTGCCATGGTAGCGTATTCCATGATTCCGTCGGAGGTATATTCCAGCATGGCAAACGTCTGACCGTCTGCTTCCAGGAAGCAGTTTGAAAAATCTTCGGGTTCACTGTTTTCTCCGCTGAGGGAAACCGGCGCACCGAAGATCTCACCGTCGCCTTTCTCCGTTGCATGGACCGGCTGAACCGTTCCCTCTGCGCTGATATAGTAGATCTGCAGGTCCTCCCAGACGACCGGGAGACTGCCTTCTGCCTGATCATTCCGAATTCCGCAGAAGCCGAACGCTTCTTCCCGGCCATCGCCATCGTAATCCTTGACCAGAACATAGCGGGCGCTCCCGGAAAATTTTTCCGGAAGTTGAACTGCCCCAAACACGCTCTGAAAATCCACTTCAGAAACCTGCGTTTTCTGCAATGCCGTATCCTGTGCTGTACTTACTGATGCCGCCGCTTTGTTTTTCGGCCGCACCACGACCTCACCGCACGAGGTCAGCAGCAGTGTCCCGAGCAGCAGTGTACCCGCCATCCATAAAAAGGGAATCTTTTGCCGCATT
>DAIMKA010000331.1:0-2050 GCA_036721955.1 Lachnospiraceae bacterium
CTGCGTCACCGTCTCATACCGGGCACAGTCCGCACCGTAGTGATCCCACACCCCTTCCGGGGTGTGAAGTAACTCCTGCCTGCTCCGATCTCCCATAACTGCCCTTTCATTCCGTGACCGCGGATGCCGCGGCCCGTTTGCTTTACTGCTGTGCAGTGCTATCTTGCTAATTGATTAAATCATCTGTGACTATATCAGACCGGCCCTGTCATGTCAACTACACTCGAATGTGACTGATGTCACATTCGAGTATCGCAAAATTCTCCGTTATGCCGTTGTGCCCCGCTCCGAAATATCCTTATTGATCATTTCGAGATACGGCACCATCACCCCCGGCCGCTTCGGCAGGATGTATGTCTGATCCAGCTCGTCGAAGCGGAAGCTCTTCCTGCCTCCCGCCTCCATCCGCTCCCAGAAGGGCAGGAATTCCCGGAACGTCAGGTAATAATACACATCCATGCCCGTGTAATAGATCAGGAAAAAGGCGATTCCGTCCTGCTTCTCGAACTGCCTCATGAACTCCACCTGATGCGGGTGTATGTTCTGCAGTGCGAACGTAGAGGTCTTCGCCTCCTTCGCATCGAAGCAGACCGGATACCCCTGCACGACGCCGATGTAGTCCACCGTACTTTTCTGGTCAAAATACGCCAGCGTGATCTGGCGGCTCTCCTTGTCCAAGCGGATCGGGGTAATCGGTGTCGGAATCTTCTGAATCAGGCACAGATTCTCCTCCTTGTAGGTTTCATTGGTTCGGTTGATTTCTTCTTCCAGAAGGGAGCCGCGAAGCCCCCGCGAATTCCATGTCGGCATAGCGGATACTCTCGTTTATAAAAAATCCCGATTGCGAAAGGCTCTTGTCTTATTCCCGCGGCGTGGGACGACGGCCCTCCCGCATCACCTTTTCATAGATCAAAGGCTCCCGGCAGGCGATGACCTTTCCGGAGAGCGCCGCAAAGTCGCCCGAAAGCTCCGGAAACTCCACCCGCTGGCATAAAAGGAGCTGCGACCTGACGCCAAGCCTCCTGGCACTTTCATTTGCTTCCCGGTCTCCGTACTTCGGATCCCCCAGAATCGGATGCCCCATCCGCGCAAAATGGGCGCGGAGCTGATGGGTTTTGCCGGTAATCAGCTGTGCCTCTACGAGCGTGACCGTCTCGCTCCCGGCGTCCGCGGAAAGCCGCCCATACGAGACCGGGCGGTACTCCGTCCTCGTATAAACCGTTCCTTCCAGCTTCCTGTCAAAGACCCGGACAGTGTTGGCCGCTCTGTCCCTGGAGAGATACCCCTCGATGACGCCGGCCTTCTCCACCCGTCCGAGGACGATCATACGGTAAAATTTCTTCAGCCGGTGCTCTCTTTGCAGCATCGTGAGCAGATGGCTTCCGGGAAGCGTTTTGGCAAGGAGAACAAGGCCCTCGGTATTCCGGTCCAGGCGGTTCTGCACGGAGGGCGTGAACATGGAAAGGGAACGCTCTGTCACCTCGCCGCGCCCTGCAAGAAGCCCCAGGAACCATTCATTCAGGGAGGCGTCCCCCGGCTCTGCCTTCTGGGAGAGAACCCCCGCCGGCTTATAAGCCGCCGCAATGTCCGCATCCTCATAGACCAGCTGCAGGGAAGAATACCTTCCCGAGAGCAGCCGGTATGCCTTTTCGGCCTCCGCAAGCCGCGAAGAAGAATTTTGGACATTCACACTGCTCTGTTCCCTCAGCATTCCCCCCATCTTCTGAAAGGTCTCATCGGAGAGGAAGAACTTCACGTGATCTCCCCTTTCGGTCACTTCCTTTCCCTCCGCCCTGTGTCCGTTCAGCGTGATGTTCTTCTTTCGCATCATTTTGTAGATAAAAGAAGAAGGGGCCTGCGGCAGAATTCTTCGGACATATTTGTCCAGCCGCTGTCCCTTCTCATTCTCCGTAATCACATATTCCTGCATACTCTTATCCTGCTCTGAACTCTCACAGCGAAATCCGGTACAGAAGCTCCAGAAGCTTTTCGTGATCCTTCCTCTCGCCGTCTCCCTCGAGGTCATTCAGCTGATCCAGGCGTGTGAGAT
>DAIMKA010000332.1:0-2018 GCA_036721955.1 Lachnospiraceae bacterium
CAGTTTTGCGTTGTAGTCCATGTCCAGCAGATATGCCTTCCGGATTGTCTCCGGAGAATTTCCGAAGATCTGTGCCGTCAGATCAATGTTGCCGCCGGATGCGACCATCGTTTCCGTGATTGCGTTGCGGCGGAATGCATGTGGTCCCCGGATGCAGAACGGATCTGTCTTAATGCCGAGCTGAACGCACATTCTCGCGTAATAGCTTGGAATGGTCTGATCGGTGATCATGCCGCCCTCGTCCCAGCACTTGCGTTCCTTGTTCCATCTGCGGGACGGGAACAGATACGGGCTGTCCGGATAGTAGGAATTCCTTACCGGAAGGTATCGGTCCAGAAACTCCCGAAGACGGTCTGACATCGGATAAAGCCGGTTCTTGTGCGTCTTGGTATGTTCTGCGGGAAAATATCCGATGTTGCTGCTGCCGTCAATCTTCCTGACCTCCAGCAGTGTCTGATGGAGATACAGGCCCGGCTGTGCATCCTGCCGGATATCCTCCAGACGGAGAGGCGGGACCTCGCCTCTTCGCAGTGCACAGATGACGACGAGTTCCAGCGCCCAGCTTGTGGTGCATCTGGGATCGCTTTCTTCCTTCCGGTGCAGATAGTCGAGAATCCTGCTCAGTTCATCTTCCGTATAGCCGCGCTCTTTTACTGGTGTATCTGGAACCAGAAGGTCCCGGTATCTTCTCGAATCCAGATCCGGATACGGATTGTGCTTGATGCATCCGTGACTGACGGCATAGTCAAAGGTCATCTTGATGATAGACTTCAAACCGGACAGCGCCCGGGATCTCAGATCGAAACGCTGCAGATTGTAAACAATCATGTCATCAATGTCCTGCACGGTGAAAGCGGTGATCTTTTTCTTTTCCCAAGGCGTTCCTGTGATAAAGCGGTCAAAGTGCTGCTGTCTCCGGTTACTGCTGTTCAGTCTGCTGTGATAGGCATCACTGTCCGGCTTCACATATCGGAATACATCCTGCTGGGCAAGCTGGAACATATCGGCAAAGGTAGCGCCGGAATGGAGCATGCCTTTGTGGTACAGATAGACCTTATCTTTCAGCTCATCAATGGTTTTCGCCTTCACGGAACGTGAAATGCATTTTCCCCTGTCATCGTGAAGGTGCAGGTGGTAGTACCCGTCGCTCTTACACGGACCATTTTCAAATGTGAAGTTGTAGCTGCTTAATATCTGATTTCTTGAAATTTTCTCTCGTGCCATTTCCTCCTGCAATGCCGAGACTCCTGCACTCAGCTTAGCAGATTCCAGATCAATTACAAGAAGCGTGTGGTCGTCAGAGGTATAAACGATTGTGTTGCTCATTCCGGATGTATTTGAAGTCAGCGGAGACCTGTTCTCCGCTGGCAAAGGACCTTTCTTAACCTTGCGCGGAGAATATGCGGGAATGATGTGTCAATAATATTTGTATTTTTGAAACATAACTCCGGCATTTTTCAGCCCGAAAGGACGGATTGGAAAGCCCTATGTATCACGGGTACACCAATTTCAATCCGAACGGGTTATGAGCAAAAGGAATGGAGCAGTAGAGACACAGATTCACTGGATCGGCTTCACGTTGAACGCCTTGCCGCCGGTGAGTAAGGATGAGGTGGTTGAACTGCTGGGGATGACGGATCGCCTCTGCTGCAGGAGCTTCAGCGGGAAGCAGGGCTATCGGTGCCAGTACTTCATCAAGGGAACTGATATCACGATTCTGACCGAAGGAAAAAGCACCATGGGTACACATATTGATATCCCCGGCGGATCGGTGGCAGACTTGCAGAAGGCGATCTGTACCCGATATCAGACGACAGAAAGTACGTGGCTTGCCTTCTTCCTGCAGCTGATCTTCGATCATGGCGGCAAGTTCACACGTATTGACCTGGCTGTGGATGACCTCGGCGGAAGTCACTTCACAATGGTTGATCTGTATCGGTACGAGGAGAAGGGACAGATCATAACCAAGTTCCGGAGAAGCAGCAAGCGGACGGATAAGAAAAGCAGGCAGGAAGTCG
>DAIMKA010000333.1:0-319 GCA_036721955.1 Lachnospiraceae bacterium
AACTAATTTACTGCAATCATTTTCATCTGGTCTTCCGGTCGCATACTGATGCATAATAGAATGCTCCGCAACTGCTGATACGGCTGCAATCACATGAAAACCTGCTTTCACAGCATAATCTTCCATCTGTACAAGTGTATCCTCATAAGCTCTGTTTCCGTATACAGCAACAATCGCACACTTGCACTGATTGCCTTTGATCTTAGCAAGCCGGTCCAATGCAAGCTGTGGTGCGACTCCTCCAAAAGAAGGCATTGCGATTACGGCTATATCTTCTTTTGTCAAGGAAATGGAGCTAAAATCCAAATCTGTTCTTGAA
>DAIMKA010000333.1:329-2014 GCA_036721955.1 Lachnospiraceae bacterium
GATTTACTCAATTCTTCCTTGACGTCTAATCCACTGTCTCAAATCGTGACATCTAATCCGAGGTTACAACCTGACACACATTTCGTAGTGGATATGTTTCCATATAAAATAACCGGGCTTTTCCAGAAGTCTGGCTTCAAATCCAAACCTCCGAAAAAGCCCAGAATCCAAGTCTTTTATTTTCTCTTACGCCATGCCGGATGCGCTGCGGAAGCAAGCTTCCTACGCTTATCCGCGGCATTCGCCGTATACAGCCCGTCGCATAAGTGTGCCTTTGCGAGTAAACTCTCACGGCACATTATGCTCGGTCTGTGCAGGGCTCATTGCTGACGCGTGACATCAAGACTACCGTCTCAACATGCACGCTGTGGGAGAACTGATCGACCGGCTGAACGGATGCAAGCTCATAGCCGCCGTCCGCCAGCACTCTGCAGTCCCTTGCCATCGTCGCGGGATCGCAGCTGACATAGACAATGCGCTTCGGCTCCACTTCGAGGATGGTCTGAAGGCACTTCTCATCGCAGCCTTTGCGCGGCGGATCCACGATCACAACATCCACAAGGCCCTTTCTGCTGCGGCGGTTCTCCGCCTTCACACGCTTCTCCACGTATTCCGGAACCACCTCCTCCGCCTTGCCGACATGAAAGGTAATGTTGTTGATGTGGTTCTCCTCCGCGTTCTTCCTGGCGTCACGGATGGCGTCCGGTATCACCTCAACGCCGTAAACCTCTTTCGCATCCGCGGCGAGGAAGCATCCGATGGTTCCGACACCGCAGTAGAGATCCCACACCACTTCCCTGCCGGTGAGCTTCGCGTCATAGCGCACAATGCTGTAGAGGCGCTCCGCCTGCTTCGGATTGACCTGATAAAAGGAGAGCGGAGACAACTGGAAGGTCACCTGCCGGTGGGCCTCTTCAAAGCAGGCCCTGCCGCCCCTGTATTCCACATCCGAAACGTGAAGCGAGTCTTCAATGGTGTCCCTGCCCCACAATGTACGGACCTTTTTCCCCATGATGACGTTCGTCTTCGCAGTATTGGTGTTCACCGAAATGCTGGTCATATCCGGCAGAACCGCAAGCTCTTCCACCAGTTCCCTTTCATGCGGAAGCTCCGTTCCATTCACTACCAGGCAGACCATGATTTCTCTGGAATACACACCGGAACGGATCAGAATGTGCCTTACAAGACCTTCTCCTGTCTCTTCGTTGTAAGCCGGAATCTCATATTGCTTCATCCAGTCCAGAATCGTAGCCGTAATCTTCTGATTCTCTTCCGCGCCGACCATGCAGTCCGAGACCGGAACGATGCAGTGCGTATGACTCGCGTAGAATCCTGCCACCGGCTTTCCGTCCTTTTCTCCCACCGGGAGCTGCTGTTTGTTCCGGAAACGGTAAGGATCCTCCATCCCAACGATCGGATGGGAAACCTTTGTCACTGCCTCTTCCGGGAAGCCGCCGATCCGGACAAGGACATCGTGAACCTTCTTCTCCTTGAATTCCAGCTGTCTGTCATAGGACAGCTCCTGAATCTGACACCCACCGCATTTGCGCGCGAGTTCGCACCGCGGCGCCGTTCGGAACGGAGAGGGCTTTACGATATTCAGAAGCTTTGCATAGCCGTAGCCCTTCTTAATCTTCATGACCTTCGCCGTCACGGTGTCTCCCATGACTGCATCCTTGATAAAA
>DAIMKA010000334.1:0-2005 GCA_036721955.1 Lachnospiraceae bacterium
GTTTTCATAAGATTTGATAAAAAACCTGCATGGCTTCTGTATGAATCCGGAAGTGCCACGCAGGTTTTCTTCATTCTGATCTCAGGGAAAAGTCACGCGGTTTTCCTCTATTCTGCCTTCGGGGCAGCCGCCGCGTGCTTCTGCAGGTACAGGAAGAAGCACACATTCAGAACGATTCCGACGGTCGTGGAGGCAGGGGCGGCCAGGCCTATTTTCGTCAGGCTGGCATTCGGCTGGATGCTCATGAACCAGGCGAGCGGGAGACGAACGAGAAGCGTCTGGACCAGTCCCTGGATCATCACCCACAGGGTCTTGTCATGGCCGTTGAAGTAGCCCACCATGCTGAACAGAACCGCTGTCACCAGTGTCTCCGGCGCGAAGCCCTTGAGATAGGCATAGGCATTCCGGATCACGGCGGTGTCCGTTGTAAAGATTCCGGACAGAAGATCGCCCTTGAGCATCACCAGACAGAAGACAACGCACCCGAAGGCAAGTCCGATGCCGATTCCGGTGAACATGGCCTTTTTCGCACGCGCCTCTTTTCCTGCACCGATGTTCTGTGACACGAAGGATGCCATGGACTGCATGAGAGAACTCGGAATCAGCATGGCGAAGTTGACAATTTTGCAGGCAACGCCGTATCCGGACGAGGCCGAGAGGCCGAGGCGGTTGACGAAGGCACAGAGCGCGAGGAAGGAGAGCTGGGTCAGGAATTCCTGCAGCGCGAGCGGAAGGCCGATGGACAGGAATCTCCGGCACTGGTCGTTCAGCCGGAAATCCGTCCGGTGAATTGCAAACGGAAGGTTCTTGCGGATCAGGATGATCACGGCGAAGACCACGCTGACGGCCTGAGCGGCCACTGTGGCGATGGCGGCGCCTGCCGCGTCCAGATGGAAACCGGCCACCAGAACGAGGTCGCCGATGATGTTGACAATGCAGGCCACCAGAACGAACAGAAGCGGGGATTTGCTGTCGCCCAGTCCCCGGAAAATGGCGGCAAGAAGGTTGTAGGCGACGATGAAGAGAATGCCGCTCCCGCAGATCCGGACGTAGGAAGCGGTCAGGTCAAGTGCCTCGGAGGGCGCCTGCATCAGCACGGAAATGGGGCGGGAAAAGCCTGCCAGAGCGATGAACAGAAGGATGGAGAGGATCACGAATACCACTGCGGCACCGCCGATGACAGGGCCGATGAACTGCGTTCGCTTCTCGCCGAGGTAGCGCGCAATGAGGACGGTGACGCCCATCGCCAGCTGCGTGACGACGAAGGTGACGAGATTCATCACCTGGCTTCCGGTGGAAACGGCGGAGAGTCCGGATGTCGTTCCGAAATGCCCGACGACCAGAAGATCGACGGCACCGTAGGCCGCCTGCAGAACCAGTGCTCCCAGAATCGGGAGCATGAAAACGGACAGTTTTTTCAGAATGCTGCCCTGTGTAAAATCAGCTCTTTCAGTTGCATCAGTTCTTTCACTTGTCAAGGGAAATTCTCCTTTCGCACATGATCTTATAAAAATTCTGAATCGTCCGGATGGTTGTCTTCAGATCTTCCTCCGGAATATCCTGCAGAAACGGCATCAGCATGGAGAAGTACTGCCGGTCGTACCGGGTAAGAAGCTGCTCCCCCTGCTCCGTCGCGGACAGGTACGTGACGCGCCCGTCCTCCTTCGAGGCAATCTTCCGGAGGTACCCCTTTTTCTCCATTTCCTTGACGGTGCGGGTCACGCCTGGGCGCGGGAGACTTAAAGCCTCGCTGATGTCGGATACCTTCACCTGAAGCCCTTTCTGCTCCAGCTGCTGGATGACATCGAGGTAATGAATATAGGAAGGCATCACGCCTTTCGGAAGAGGCGGGAGCATCTCCCGGATCCGCTTCGCCTGATAGCAGGCATCCATCATTTTCTTGATGAGTTCGGTTGTCATTGCGTCCTCCTGGGGGCTTTCTGCTGCAATACAGCCCGGTGTCCGCTGCCGGAGAGAATTATCCGGAACCTGTACAGCCGGCTCT
>DAIMKA010000335.1:0-1159 GCA_036721955.1 Lachnospiraceae bacterium
CCCTGTCGGCGGAACTTTCCAGGGCGGTTCCGGAGCTGCGGCGGGAAATGCCGCGGGCACAAATGGCGGACAGGCAGCGGGCACCGCAGGAGGTGCCTCTGCTGCGGCAAGCGCCAATGCGGGGGCGGAACCGCAGGCTGAGAAGAGGAAGGACTACGCGGTCCTCAGCATGGAATACAGCCGTGTGCGGCTTCACTTTTTCTCCAATGGTGCCTATGAAATCACGCGAAACCTCGGAACCACCGAGAAGCAGATCTGTGAGCTGATCGCGCAGGATGAAGGCGTGGATGTCCACATCGCACAGCTGATGTGCGACCGCAACCAGAACGGCGTTCTGGAGAAGGAAGACATCGCCGATCTGATTCAGGCGCTGGCGACGGAAGTCATGCGAGTCATGAACTTCTATAATTACAACAATCCGCGCAACACGATCGACACGATTTACTACTATGGCCGCGAGGCGAATCCGCTCCTTCTGGACCGGATCCAGTCGGTCACGGAGCTTCCGGTCCGTCCGCTGACGGAGCTGATTCCGGACGCTGACGAAGGACAGCATGAGGACCTTCTGATGATGCTGCAGGGGTACGGAGCGGTATTGGAATAGTACACTCGGAATCAGCCGATGCTGATTCCTCCTGTTTCGAGCAAGACTTGAGGAACAGTCTTGCTCCCGCATCGGAAAATTCGCCTTCGCGAAATTTTCCTCGCGTATACTCGAACATGCCCGATGGCATGTTCTCCTACATGGGAATAATTTTTTATGGATAAGAAGACGCAAACGAAAACGGGAAAAGCCGGAGCGGCAGCCAGGGTTCCGGTCAAGACCTCCATCAATCTCTTCATTGAGGAGAAGCACGCCGGGAAGAATGCGGCGGAGCTTGCTATTTTCGCTGTATTCATGGTGGGGGTAGCGCTGTTCAGCAAATTCTGCGTACAGGCGAAGCTCGATGAGATCAGCATGCTGGAGAGCAATTACCACCAGATGGAGCAGCAGCTTGAGCAGGCGAAGGAGGCAACGGCCTCTTATGAGGACGTCCGCGTGGAATATTCCCACTACGGCAACGGATACCTCAATGCGGAGGAAGCCTCTCTTCAGGATCGCATGGACATGCTGGACCTGATTGAGGACAAGCTTCTGAAGGCGGGAGCGCTCCAGAAT
>DAIMKA010000335.1:1229-1996 GCA_036721955.1 Lachnospiraceae bacterium
ACCCTGACCATCAATTCGGCGCGGCTCTCCAGTGTATCGGATGTGGTGCAGGATCTGGAAGAGAGCGACATCGTTCTGTATGTATCGGTCTCCAATGCGGCGACGAAGGATCAGAACGTGAATGCAGATGCGCAGTCCGGACAGCCGGAGAACGTGATTACTACGATGACGATTTATTTTACCTCCCCGCAGGGTGAGGACACCACGCAGGAAGAAGACGGCAGCACTTCTGCGAATCCGCTCGCGGATGCAATGGACAATGTTGCGCAGGGAACCGCCTCGGATCTTGCGCAGACCGACGTGGAAGGAGGTGCGGAATGAGAAACCTGAAGAAATCCGAAGAGATCCTTCTGCTCATCCTCACCGCGGCGCTGATCGGACTGTTCTATTACCAGTTCGTCTATAAGGGCGTGATTCAGGCGAGAACGGACTACGACACGAGCGTTCTGGAGACGGAGCTGACCGCATATCAGGCGAGACTCGCTTTCATGCAGAGCATGGAGAAGGAAATCGAATCCGGCAAAAACGCGGCCGACGGCATTGTCGCAACCTACAACAATCAGAAGCAGGAAATCATCGCGCTCAACAATATTTTCGCAGATGCGGATACCTTCGATCTGAGTTTCGAGACACCGCAGGCAGTGGACGGAGACAACACGGTCCGCCGGAATATTTCGGCGAATTTCACCGCAGGAAGCTACGCCAAGGCAAAAGAAATGCTGACCGCGCTGTACCACTGTGAATACCGATGCCTCATCCGCGACATC
>DAIMKA010000336.1:0-777 GCA_036721955.1 Lachnospiraceae bacterium
CGGACGCTTCAGTACCAGCCGCCGGAGAAGCAGAAGCGCATAGCGCAGGAGACCATTGACATTTATTCGCCGATTGCCTCGCGTCTTGGCATCAGCAAGATCAAGGTTGAACTGGATGATCTGTCGCTGCGCTATCTGAAGCCGGAAATTTACAGGGACCTCGTGCAGAAGGTCAATGAGCGCAAGATGGAGCGCGAGCAGTACGTCGAGGAGATTGCCACCAATGTCGCGAAGGCCATGAAGGAGTCCGGCATTGAGGCGAGAGTCGATGGCCGCGTCAAGCATTTTTTCAGTATTTACAAGAAAATGGTGAATCACCACAAGTCGCTGGATGAGATCTATGATCTCTTCGCGGTCCGCATCATTGTCAACACGGTGAAGGACTGTTACGCGGCGCTCGGCGTGATTCATGAGATGTATAAGCCGATTCCGGGCCGCTTCAAGGATTACATTGCGATGCCCAAGGCGAACGGCTACCAGTCGCTTCACACCACGCTGATCGGCAAGACCGGTCAGCCGTTCGAGATTCAGATCCGAACCTTTGAGATGCACCGCGAGGCGGAATACGGTATCGCGGCGCACTGGAAATACAAGGTTGCCAGCGACGGCAGGAAGGTGGATGAATCCGAACAGGAGAAACTCATCTGGCTGCGTCAGATTCTGGAATGGCAGCAGTCCATGTCGGACAACAAGGAATTCATGCAGCTCTTGAAGAGTGACCTGGATCTGTTTTCCGACAGTGTATTCTGTTTCACACCGAGCGGTGATGTCAAGAGC
>DAIMKA010000336.1:930-1987 GCA_036721955.1 Lachnospiraceae bacterium
GCATCGAGGTGATGACCTCACAGAATTCACGCGGGCCGAGTCTGGACTGGCTGAGCATCTGCAAGAGTGCCTCGGCGAAGAACAAGATCAACCAGTGGTTCAAGAAGAATCAGAAGGAAGAGAACATTGTCCGCGGGCGCGACGCGTTCGATGGCTACTGCAGGACCAAGGGCCTGAAGGAGGAGCTGCTCCTCAAGCCGGAGTACATGAATGCCGTTCTGAAAAAATACGGCTTCCGGGAGTGGGATGCGGTTCTTGCCGCCATCGGACATGGCGGACTCAAGGAAGGCCAGGTCGCCAACAAGCTGGTCGAGCTCTATGAGAAGGACCATCTGGCGCATCTTACGGATGAGGAGATTCTCCGGCAGGTGGAGGACAACGCGGCATCCCAGCAGCCAAAAGGCCGGCGGGGCTCCGGCATCACGGTCAAGGGCATCCACGATGTGGCCGTGCATTTCGGGCGCTGCTGCAATCCGGTGCCGGGCGATGAAATTGTGGGATATGTCACGAGGGGACGCGGCGTGACCATTCACCGGACGGACTGCATCAATATGATGAATCTTCCGGAGATCGACCGGGCAAGGCTCATTGACGCGGACTGGGAGAACGGCGCACAGACCGTGGAGGACAGTGCGTTTGAGGCGGAAATCAATCTGTACGCAACGGACCGCGCGGGACTTCTTTCCGATGTTTCGAAGGCATTCACGGAGCGCAACATCTCCATCATCGGTGTGAACACGAGAACGAATAAGCAGGGCTTTGCCACGATGAACGTGACATTCCGTGTCAGCGGAAAGGCGGAACTGTCGGCGATCGTGGAGAAGCTTCGGCAGATTCCGAATGTCATTGACATCAAGCGGGCCTGACGGGCAGCAGGAAGGCGGAACGAGCGCCGGCCGGCCTTTCGCACCGGAGGCCGGGCGAGGATTTCAGGCGGGAATCCGACACAGTATCAGGGGAAGGCGGCGCAGGCCATCTTCCCCTCAATTTATCGTTGCGGATTTTGCCTCAGCGAGGGATAGAAATGGCAGAAAAGATTTTGATCAAAGGCTATGTG
>DAIMKA010000337.1:0-1713 GCA_036721955.1 Lachnospiraceae bacterium
TGATCTGACACTGGAAGAGAAAATCACGCATTTTGACGATGTGGCGAGGCGGGCCCTGCCGCTGTGGGGCTATCCGGAGAATGCGGAGAAGAAGCTTTTGAATTTTACGGAGAATGCGACCTATCTCGTGAAGGCACCCGGAAGGGAGACCATGATCATGCGGGTTCATCGTCTCGACTATGCCACGATGAACTCCATCCGGACCGAGCTTCAGTGGCTCACGGATTTGAAGCGCGACACCGATATTTCGCTGGCGACGCCGATCCCCATGAAGGACGGAGAGCTGGTGGCAACGGTGGAGACGAAGGAGCTGGAAGAGAAGCGCCATGTGGTCTGCTTTTCTTTTGCAAAAGGAAAGGCCCCGGTGGATTCCAGCGATGGGAACGGAGATGTCAGCGATCTGATCGCGAAGATTGAGAAAATCCCGGATGCCATCACGATTCCGACGTTTCGGGCGGCGTCGGTTCTGACGGACTTCATCGGCGGCATGAAGTCGTCCACGGCGCTGACGGAAGACGACCGGGCGATGTACCGCATGGTGGGAGAAATCATGGCGAAGATTCACCGCCAGTCGGAGCAGTGGAAGAGACCGGATTTTTATGAACGGATGGAGTGGGGGTTCGACGGAACCTTCGGGAAATGGAACAATTTCTACGGCGCGACCTATGCGGATCCCCGGTGGCTCTCGGAAAAGGACATCGCCGTTCTGGACGAAGCAAAGGAGCTGATCCGAAGACGCCTTGCCCTCTATGGAGAGCGGCCGGACCGCTACGGGATGATTCACAGCGATCTTCGGACAGCGAATCTGTTAAAAGACGGCGATACCATCACGGTGCTGGATTTCGATGACTGCGGCATGGGATGGTACATGTATGACGTTGCAGGGGCCGTGGCGCTCATGGAGCACCGGTCGGACCTGCAGGAGATCGTAGAGGAAATTCTGAAGGGCTATGAGAAGATCCGTCCGCTTTCGGAAGAGGACAAGGCGGAGATCCCTACGTTCATCATGATGCGGAGAATCGGAATGCTGCAGAGCCTCCTGTTCCGCATCGGCTGCGTGATGGGAGGAAGCGGAGAGACCGCGGAGCTGACACCGGAGATCCTTGCGTTCTATGCAGAGGGAACCGTCATTCTCGCAAAGCGCTATCTGGAAGAGATGGGCGGGCCGGAATTCGGATTGACCGGAAAGGTCAGTGTGGCGGTGCAGACGAAACAGCAGATGAAGCACGCAATCCGGAAGCCTTATGTGATTTAACGGAAAAAAGAATTTTGTGCTGACAGCGTCCCATCCGCCCGTCGTGCGGATGGAAAAGTGTATCAGGGATGGAAGAGTTTTTTACGAAAATTCTTTAACGATAAGCCGCGGGCAGAATGCGGCGGAAAGGAGACAGAAAATGAGCGAAAAGGCACATGAGATTTATGAGGAAGCGGCAAAGGTCTGGAATCCGAACAAGGTGGAGGTTTTCCGGAGCTTTGGCCTGGAAATGGCAATGGGGGAGCGGGAAGGCTCTGTGTTCAAGGATCTGGACGGCCACAGCTTCATCAACATGCACAGCAACGGCGGCGTCTTCAATCTGGGACATCGCAATCCTGAGGTGATGGAGGCCCTGATCGAAGGGGCGAAGAAGGTGGACGCGGGGAACCACTATTTTCCTTCGGAGTACAAGAATGCTCTCTGCGAGGCACTGCTGGCTGTTTCACCGAAGTCCATGA
>DAIMKA010000337.1:1762-1984 GCA_036721955.1 Lachnospiraceae bacterium
CCTATAACGATCTGGACGCGATGGAGGAGGTCCTGAAAAAGGACGACACCGCGGCAGTTCTGGTCGAGAGCATTCCCGCGACGGCCGGGTTTCCGATGCCGGTGGAAGGGTATCACAAGGGTATAGAGGAGCTGGCTCACCGGTACGGCGCCATGTACATTGCGGACGAGGTGCAGACGGGGCTGATGCGGAGCGGACAGATGTGGTGCTGCGTCAAATACG
>DAIMKA010000338.1:0-210 GCA_036721955.1 Lachnospiraceae bacterium
TGATTCCGATGCACTTTGAAGCAGTGGGGCGGGTATCGACGGTTTCCGGATTTCCGAATGCGATGGCCTATATCGGGAGTGCCGTTTCCACCTTTACGATCGGCGTCGTAGTGGAGCGGGCAGGCTGGAACGGAGCGATCCTCGGATGGATCGTCCTGACGGCAGCGGCGCTGGCGGCCGCCTTTGCGTTCCGGAAGAAACAGTTCCTGA
>DAIMKA010000338.1:418-1983 GCA_036721955.1 Lachnospiraceae bacterium
GCTGAGGGACAAGAAGCTGTTCCTGTTCGACATGGACGGAACGATTTATCAGGAAAATACGGTTTTCGACGGAACCCGGCAGCTCCTGGAACAGATCCGGGAGGCTGGCGGACGGTATGTGTTCATCACCAACAACTCATCAAAATCCGTCCGGGACTATGTGGACAAGGTGCAGCGGATGGGTCTGCAGGCGGAGGAAGAGAATTTCTTCACTTCAGTGCAGGCGACCATTTTATATCTGAAGGAACACCACCCCGGGGCGCTGGTCTACTGCCAGGGGACGAGGTCCATGGTGGAAGAGGTGAGCCGCGCGGGAATCCGAGTGACGGAGGAGGTCCGGGACGGAATTGACGTGGTGCTCGTCGGCTTTGACATGGAGCTTACCATGTCAAAGCTCCGCAATACCTGCGAGATCCTGACCTGTCAGAACCCGGCCTACCTTGCAACGAATCCGGATGTCTGCTGCCCGGTTTCGTTCGGGGAGACTCCGGGCTTTGTTCCGGACTGCGGTTCAATGTGCTACGGGATAGAGAAGGCAACGGGGAAGAAGCCGGTTTATATCGGAAAGCCGGAACCGACGATGATCCATATCGTCCGGGAGAAGTTCGGCTGTTCCCGGGAAGAGACGCTGGTCATCGGCGACCGCCTGTACACGGACATCGCGTCGGGAGTCAATGCCGGAGTGGACACGGTGTGCGTGCTGAGCGGAGAGGCAACGGTCAGGGACATTGAAGAGAGCGCGGTAAAACCGACCTACACGCTTTCGGGTGTGAAGGAGATGTGGGAGATCCTGAAGAGCGGGTAAGACATTTGAATTTGAGAGAAATCCCACGAGACTATTTGGAAGCTGCTGCAGATAAGCACTAACTTTCAAATGAGAACTTGACTGCGCCTTGCTGCACCGACATAATATATTTGAAAGTTGCGTATCATAAGCAGTAAGTTTCAAACGGGCAGAGGCACAATGGATGAATACAACCATACGAAGAGACAGCTATCTCCAAAAACTCATTGACCGGAAGGAAAACGGCCTGATCAAGGTGATTACCGGCATCCGGCGGTGCGGGAAAAGCTTTCTTTTGTTCCATCTTTTTTACGACTATCTGATTGCCTGCGGAGTAAAGCCGGAACAGATCATTACCATTGCGCTGGATGATGACCGCTTTATTCGATATCGTGATCCGTCCGCCTTGTCCGAATATGTCCGATCCAGAATAACAGACGGTAAGATGTACTACGTTCTGATTGATGAGGTCCAGTATGCAATCGCCAGGGAAGAACTGAAAAATCCGGAGAATATCCGGTTGTATAATGTTCTGAACGGCCTGATGCGTTTGAGAAATGTGGACATCTACGTTACAGGCAGCAATTCTAAAATGCTGACGAAGGACGTACTGACGGTGTTCCGGGGACGTGGAGATGAGGTTCGAGTTTACCCGCTTTCTTTCAGGGAATACTATTCTTTTGTCGGCGGAGACAAATCAGAAGCCTACGAAGAATATGCCCTGTATGGCGGAATGCCACTGGTTTTGTCGAGAAAATCAGATGCAGACAAGATGGCTTAT
>DAIMKA010000339.1:0-1978 GCA_036721955.1 Lachnospiraceae bacterium
GCGCTGGGGCGTGCAGGAAATTGTTGTACCGGGAAAGAGAGAGGGGAATCCGTTTACGGATTATGAGATTTCTGCGGTTTTCTCCGGCAGAAGTGAATGGAAGAAAGTCATGGGATTCTATGACGGAGACGGTCGGTATCTGGTACGCTTTATGCCGTCCTTCGAGGAAACGTATACTTTTGAGATAAAAGGAACGGCACTGGAAGACGGGACTGTTTTGTCCGGGAGTTTTGAGGTAACGGCTCCCGAAGAGGGAAATCACGGGCCGGTGCATGTCGCGAACACGTATCATTTCGCCTATGCGGACGGGACACCGTATTATTCCATCGGAACAACCTGCTATGTATGGGAGCTGCAGAGCGATGAGCTGATTGAACAGACCCTGGAAAGTCTGGCAAAAAGTCCTTTCAACAAAATCCGGTTCTGTATTTTCCCGAAGCACTACGATTATAACCTTGGAGAGCCCCGCTCTTATCCGTATGAAGGAACGCCGATGGATTCTTCGGTTCTGACCACGGAGAATTTTAATGAGTATACAGGAAAGACAGAGGGCAATCATTTCGATTTTTACCGGTTTCGTCCGGAACACTTCCGGCATATTGAGCGCTGCATCGAACGCCTTGGGAAAATGGGAATTGAGGCGGATCTGATTGTGATGCATCCGTATGACCGCTGGGGATTCTCGCAGATGACGCCGGATCAGGATGATCTGTACTGGAAGTATGTGGTGGCGCGGTTTTCGGCTTACCACAACGTCTGGTGGGCATTTGCCAATGAATACGACATCATGAGCAGCAAGAGCATTGCGGACTGGGAGAGGTATGCCGATATTGTCTGCAGGATGGATCCGTATCAGCATCTTCGTTCCATCCATAACTGCAGGCCATTCTATGATCATACGCGTCCGTGGATTACACACTGCAGCATTCAGCGGCAGGATCTTTATAAAACGGCAGAGCTCACGAACGAGTGGCGGGAGCGTTACCGGAAGCCGGTTGTGCTGGACGAGATCGCCTATGAGGGCAATATTCAGCATGGGTGGGGCAACATCAGTGCAGAGGAAATGGTTCGGAGATTCTGGGAGGCCGCCTGCCGGGGCGGATATGCGGGGCATGGAGAAACCTATCTGAGTCCGGATCGGATTCTCTGGTGGTCCCATGGCGGCGTGCTTCACGGAGAGAGCTGGAAACGGCTCGGGTTTCTGCATGAGATCCTGTGCGAGACACCGGGACTTGGCCTCCGCCCGTATGAGAAGGGCTCCTGGGATGAGGTTGCTGCCGTTCCGGAGGACACGGGCCTGTCCTTCCGACCGGTGCAGGATTATTATCTGATCTATTACAGCTTTATGCGGCCGTCTTTCCGTGAGTATCATTTTGACGACACAACGGAATTTGAGCTGAGAATTCTGGACACATGGAATATGACGGTGACCGATGCGGGCATCGTAAAGGGAAAGTTCCGCGTGGAACTTCCGGGAAGGCCGTATATGGCAATTCAGTTAAAACGGCATGTCGGTAACAAAACATGAACTCGAACGTGAACTGCCCGATGCTGAGGAGCGCACAGAAGCCGCTCGGAGTACAGGTACTGCCTGATGGAAGAGGTGCTTTCCGGGAAAAACAGCGGAACAGGCGTCTGACGGAGAAAGAGATTTCCCTTTCAGAAGAGCTAAGGTATTGTTCAATTTGCCGGAAGCACTGTCCATGGGGAAGAGAACCGTCTATTATAAGAAACAGAGAGATGCCTGCTGATGTCTGCGAAAGAGGCGGGATCTGCCGTCAGAGAGACAGACAGCAGCAGGACATCCTCGCAGGAGCAGGGCTTATTGCAAAAATGTAAATGGCAGTGGAACACCGAATCGGGAAAGGGAGGGCAAGACGATGCTGGATAAGAAGGTAAAGGAACTGATCAACACCCAGATCAACAAGGAGTTCTACTCTGCGTATCTGTATCTGGACTTTGCGGACTACTATTACGA
>DAIMKA010000340.1:0-1960 GCA_036721955.1 Lachnospiraceae bacterium
CGCCTTTGGCCGTTCCGCGCGTTCATCCAATGAGAGAATCAGTTGCATGTTTTGATTATTGTTTTCATCAGAAGAGGTGAACATTGAATTCTTATTTTTTCGACCAGAAGGTGAACCGGCAGGGAACCTCCTGCCTCAAATATGACTTCGGTATGCAGCGGATGGGCCGAGAGGATCTCCTGCCGCTCTGGGTCGCCGACATGGATTTCCGGCTTCCGGACGAGATTCTGGACATTCTGAAAAAGCGCGTGGAGCATGGGATTTTCGGCTACACGGATCCGGATGACCGCTATTACGAGGCGCTCGCCGGGTGGTTTTCGCGCCGCCACGGCTGGAACATCCGGCGGGAATGGAATACCGTGACCCCCGGCGTTGTTTACGCACTGGCTGCCGCGGTCCGCGCGTTCACAAAGCCCGGCGACGCTGTCCTGATTCAGGAGCCCGTCTATTACCCGTTCCACGAGGTCATTGAACAGAACGGCCGGGTCTGCGTCCGGAATCCGCTCCGCCTTGCAGACGGCCGTTATGAGATGGACCTTGCAGACCTGGAAGAGCGCATCGTGCAATCCCGCGTCCGGCTGATGCTCCTCTGCAGCCCGCACAACCCGGTCGGCCGGGTCTGGACCAGAGAAGAGCTGACTGCCGTCGGCCGCATCTGCAGAGAGCATCAGGTCCTCGTTGTCGCCGACGAAATCCATGCTGATTTTGTTTTTCACGGATTTCATTTCACGCCCTACGGAACGCTTGACGAGGAACTGGTTCGGAACGCCGTCATCTGCACGTCCCCCAGCAAGTCGTTCAACATCGCCGGGCTCCAGACCGCCAACATCCTGATTCCGAATCCGGACCTCCGCAGCGCTTTCCAAAGGGAAAATGCCGCCACCGGCTACAGCCAGGGAAACGCACTCGGCATCACCGCGGTTCAGGCTGTCTGCGAGCACGGCGACGCGTGGCTGGATGCCCTGCTCTCCTACCTGCAGGGGAATCTGGACTTTTTCCGGGAATTCCTGCGGGCAAGGATTCCGGAAGTCACCCTGATCGAACCCGAGGGCACCTATCTTCTCTGGGTGGATTTCTCCCGTGCTGTCTCTTCCTATGAAGAGCTGCACCGCCTCGTCGTGGACAGGGCGCACCTCTGGCTGGACGAGGGAATTATTTTCGGAAAAGAACACGCGCTGTTCGAGCGCTTCAACATTGCCTGCCCGAGAAGTACGCTGGAGCAGGCACTGACGCAGCTCGAGCAGGCCATGCACGGCTGACGCGGTATTCCGGGCTGCTGTCAGGGACGGATTTATCAGAAACCACCGGAGCGAATCTGCCCGGGAAAAATTTACCGGGATATCAGGAAAAATCTACCTGGAAGGAATTTACAGGAAGTACCAGGAAGGAACTTGTCAGGAAAGGACTTGCACAAAAATGGATTTTAATTCAGAAAGCAATGATAACAAAGAATGGAACGTCTCCTTCGAGACCAAGTGTCAGGGGATGGACCTCAGCATTCAGGATCAGTACCACGCCATCAGTTTCCCGATCTATCAGACGGCGACCTTCTCCCACCGCGAAATCGGCGGAGACGGCTTCCACTATACCCGGCAGTCCAATCCGACCCGGCAGCAGCTCGAGAGCATCGTCGCCGGACTGGAGAACGGGACGCAGGCGCTCGCCCTGTCCAGCGGCATGGCGGCCATCACGCTTCTTCTCGAGCTGTTCGCTCCCGGGGATCAGCTGATCATTGACGAAGACCTGTACGGCGGGAGCGTCCGGCTCTTTCACGAAATCGGCGAGAAAAACGGCCTGTCCTTCCTCTCCGCGGATCTCAGCACCACGGACGTCGAACCCCTCATCGGTCCCTCCACCAAGGCGGTTTACCTCGAGACGCCCACCAATCCCATGATGCGCGTGACGGATCTGGAAAAGCTCTCCCGCATCACGAAACAGCACGGCCTTCTCCTGATCGTGG
>DAIMKA010000341.1:0-230 GCA_036721955.1 Lachnospiraceae bacterium
ACTCCCTTCACCTGTGCGGCGATCTGATATCCCCGAAGGGCATCCGCTACACGCTTCCATTCCGCTTTGCGCTTCACCGGCCTTCCTTTGGACCGGATCCATCCGTCCCGTTCCCAGCGCTTCAGACTGAGGATCCCCGAGGCGAGCGGCTGGCAGTCCGTCACGATCAGCACCGTACTTGCGCTAGCGCAATTCGGCTTCATCCGTCCCGACGCTTCCACCAGTGCCCG
>DAIMKA010000341.1:292-1957 GCA_036721955.1 Lachnospiraceae bacterium
CCTCTTCACAGCCTCGCCAGTTTTTCGCTGTCCCTATGCGATTCCCCATGTCGACTGCCTCCATGAGGTACCCATAGGAGCAGTCTTTTCTCTTCGGCGTCCGGTTGTCCGTCACCAGATAAATGTTCGTCTGCACTATGGTCTCCTCCTTGTCGTCCGGATCAGGATGTACCGCTGCCACGGCATCCCCGTCACCGGGTTCTCTCCGGATATGACGGATCCCTTTTCGACATAAAATCCTTTCGGTGCCTTCGGCTCCGGTCTCCACCTTTTCCGGTAGATCTTCTCAATCCTCGGCTCCGGTACGATCAGGTTCCGGCTCCGCGAGTAATACATTGTGTTTCTGCCCGGCTCCGTCTCCCTTGTCTTTGTTTCCTGCTTCGTCAGGTAGTCGGCCAGCTGCTCATAGTCTCCGTCGTCCAAGAGGGAAAACATCGGTCTTCCCCATGGCCAGCACTTCCGCACAGCCTTGTCCGTGCTCAGTCCCTCTGTGTCAATGTTCTGGATCACGATATGGTGATGACAGGCCCCGCGGCTCCCCTGCTCTGTCACGGCGATCCACTTGAACGGGATGCCGTACCTTTTGTAAGCCGTCCGCATCTTCCCGAGGAACTTCGAGAGCCTTTTCTTCGCCTCTTCCAGGTCTTCGGGTCTCTCCTCCTGCCGGTAGGTCAAAGTCAGGTGATAGTCATCTTCCCCGAAGTTGGCCAGGATGAGACGCTGGACCGTTCTGGCTCTCTTCTGGCTGTCCCACTTCCTGATCTCGTCCGGAGACCTCGCCCTCTTTTCTCTTTCCTCTCTCGGCCCCCTTCGGACCGGGTAGTACTTCGTCACTATGACTGCCCGTCCGCAGTCATATGTTTTTCTGTGATACATCTCTAACTTTCCTGTCCTTATCGAGTGAGAAAGCCCGAAAAACCGGGCTTTTCTCTTGTCTCTTATGTTCAGGAATGCTATACTGTAAATACGTTCTGAATGTTGTATAGCATTCCCGAGGCAGTGGCTTTCCCGAGTCACTGCTTCATTTTTTATGTTCTTCCGGGAGGATTCCGGCCCGCTTCAACTGGTCATAGCAGATGTGTCCGCGATCCATCCCGAGATGTGCGCAGTTCCGGTCACACCAGTCCTTCAGGCCCTTTTCTTCTGCGGTCTCCTGAACGGAGCCTCCGTAAATGCACCGGACGATCATTGCTCTTCTTCCTTTCCGCGGGTTGCCTGAATCCGCACGGCTCCCCGGCTCACGCCGAACTCCGCTCCCAGCTCTGTCCAGCTTCTCCCGGCGGCGTTCTGCTGCCGCAGATAGGCTCTTTCTTCATCCGTCCACGCATGGAAGCCTTTCCTCACACAGGGCTTTGCGGCCTTCTTCGCCGCTGCTCCGGCTTTCCGCTTCTGCTGCATCACCTTTGCCACGGCCTTCCGCCTTCTCTGCGCCGCCTGCTGTTCTTCCCATCCTTCCGGAGGCTTCGGCGGCTCCCTGTATTCGTGTGTCGGCGGCAGCTTCGTCTCCGGAAGCGCCACCTTCCTTACTCTTGCCTGCACTTCTTTTTCCTTCTTCCTTCCTCTCTGCTACAATGGCCGCAGGAGGTATTTGTCATGATTTACCGCTATCGTTCCCTGTTGAAACGCATCAAGCGACTCGCCCATGGCAGTGACTGCGAACTCTAT
>DAIMKA010000342.1:0-1955 GCA_036721955.1 Lachnospiraceae bacterium
CTCAAGGAAAAAACAAATGAAGCCCTCTCCAGCGTTCTTCCGATCACTGCGATCGTACTGCTGTTAAGCTTCACGCTGGCCCCTATGGAAATCGGCACCATCGCCTTGTTTCTGGTCGGCGCGGTTCTTCTCATTCTCGGAATGGGACTTTTCCAGCTGGGCGCAGAAATTTCCATGACGCCGCTCGGTCAGGGAATCGGCGGACGGATCGTCCGCTTGAAGAACCAGCCGCTCATTCTCCTCATCTGTTTTTTCATGGGCGCCGTCATCACGATCTCTGAGCCGGATCTGCAGGTCCTCGCCAATCAGGTTGCGGCCATTCCCAATTCCGTTCTCATTTGGACGGTTGCGGCCGGTGTCGGTATTTTTACCGCAGTGGCCCTTCTGCGCATTCTGTATCGGATTTCCCTTCGCCGCATGCTCCCCATCCTCTACCTGCTGCTGTTCCTGCTTTCCGCTTTTGTCCCGGAGAATTTTCTTGCCGTTGCGTTCGACGCGGGAGGCGTCACCACGGGCCCGATGACCGTTCCTTTTATTATGGCGCTCGGCATCGGCTTCTCTTCGATGCATGGACATGGAGAGAACGCGGATGACAGCTTCGGCCTGATCGCTCTGTGCAGCATCGGTCCGATTCTGATGGTGATGCTGCTCGGCATCTTCTATCACCCGACCGACACGCTCTACAATGCCGTCGAACTCGCCCCGGTTCTTACCACGCAGGATGTTGCAATGGAATTTCTGCAGGCTCTTCCACACTATACCCGGGAGGTTCTGCAGAGTACCCTCCCCATTGTATTCGTGTTCCTTGTGTTCCAGATTCTCACAAAGCAATACCAGCTCCGGCAGATGCTCCGCATGCTGATCGGATTTCTCTACACCATTCTGGGGCTCATCCTCTTTCTGTCCGGCGTCAACGTTGGATTTGCCCCGGTCGGAAACCTGCTGGGAAATGCGCTCGGAAGTCAGCAGCATTCCTGGCTCCTCATCCCGATCGGCATGCTCATCGGTTACTCCATCGTCCGGGCAGAGCCCGCGGTTCAGGTTCTCAATGAGCAGGTCGAAGACATCACCGGCGGCATGATCTCCCACACCGCCATGAACCGCGCACTTCAGGCAGGCGTTGCCTGTGCGGCGGCACTCTCCATGCTTCGTGTTCTCACAGGTCTCCATCTGTACTGGATCCTGATTCCCGGCTACGCCGCGGCTCTTGTGATGAGCTTCTTCGTTCCGCCCGTCTTCGTCGGCATCGCGTTCGACTCCGGCGGTGTCGCCAGCGGCCCCA
Organism: Lachnospiraceae bacterium; assembly: GCA_036721955.1. GTDB lineage: Bacteria > Bacillota > Clostridia > Lachnospirales > Lachnospiraceae > CAG-791. The sequence continues at coordinate 1,283 of DAIMKA010000342.1, forward strand.
TGACCTCCACCTTCCTGCTGCCCCTCGCCATGGGAGCCTGCAGCGCGGTCGGAGGCACTATTGTCACCGATGCCTTCGGCGTCGTTGCTCTGGTCGCCCTCGCTCCTCTGATCGCCATTCAGATCATGGGACTGATCTATCGCAGGAAAACAGCCCGTACAGACAATGTTTCTCTCCACTATGACGACGAAATCGTTGAGCTGGAGCCGTAATATATCTGCTCACTGTGCAGCACATCCTGATTTCTTTGCAAAAGCCTTCGACGCTGCCAGTCGGAAACGCTTCGCGACCTGAATACCTGCAGGACTCAGGAACATTTTTAAAGAACACAGTATCATCAAAAAACATTTCGGGGAAATGCCATGAAACCAGACAGTCACTCTTTTTTGCACCGCAGGAATCCGAAGGACACCTTCCGCGTTCTTCTGTCCATCACGCGGGAAGAAGACGAAAGGCAGGTCGCAGAGACCTTCCGGAAGCATCATATTCCTCTGTTCTGCGAACTCCGCGGAAAGGGAACCGCACCTTCTGAGTTTCTGGATATTCTGGGACTCGGCGGTTCTACCCGGATTCTTACCTTCGGCTGTGTCCCAACGTCGCGGGTTCCGGAGGTCTTCTCCGCGATCAATCAGGCACTGTCTTATCACCGCAGAGGCACCGGAATTGCCCTGAC
>DAIMKA010000343.1:0-1937 GCA_036721955.1 Lachnospiraceae bacterium
CCATTCCATTTTCGAATTCCTTACACTCTTCTCACAGATTTCCCACACTCTGAACACAGTTTGTTCACAGGCCGGTTTTAACATAAAGAATGTCAGATGAAGCAAGCAGCTGACACACAATTACAACTTTTCTTTTTCATAACCGGGCTGCAGCCTTGTTGCAGCCCCTCCCCCTACAAAAAGCGCCGCTTCCGGTTCCCTCCTGAAACAATCCGGAGCGTGCATTTGCAGAACCGGAACAGATCCTCACAAAAGATGAGAAGCCGTTCCGGTTCTTTTTATGTTCTGCGCTTCCACTCTCAAGCGGGCCGATGTTCTTCATTGTAGCCTAATTCTTTCGTCTTGTCCCCGGGTTTCCGCATTCTGTCTGCAGAGTCCTGCCGCAAGATAGCCCTTTTCCCGCCTTCCTATGGTAAAATACCATCATTATGGAATTGTTCTCATTACAGTATTTTCTTTTTATCGCAATATTGCTCGCGGTCTATTTCCTGCTGCCCCGTCTCTGCAGGGCAGCAGACAGGTTTCAGTGGGTAGTTCTTCTGGCCGCGAGTCTCGGGTTCTATCTCTATTCCAGTCATGGAGCAGTTCTCCTCCTTCTTATCACCGCATTCACGGTCTGGGGCGGCGGGCTCCTGCTCTCCCGGCAGGATGCTGCCTACGCGCGGCAGAAGAAAGCCGGCTTTTCCTCCCCCTCCGAGAGAAAGGCCGCCAAAAAGAGGGTGACTGCGCAAAAGCGCCGGATCCTTATCCTGGTTCTCCTTCTTAATTTCGGGATTCTCGCGTGGCTCAAGTATTTCACCGCGCTGATTCCTTCGTTCTCGGGGCTGCTCCTCCCTCTGGGCATTTCCTTCTACACCTTCCAGTCCATCTCTTATCTGGTGGACCAGTACAACGGCAAATATCCCGCAGAACGAAACTTTCTGCATTTCCTTTTGTTCGTTTCCTGGTTCCCGCAGCTTCTGCAGGGACCGATCGGGCGCTACGACCGCCTTCGTCCGCAGTTCTTCCGTGAGAACCACTGCGAAGGGGAGCGGATCAAGCGGGCCCTTCTCCTCATTCTCTTCGGCCTTATGAAAAAGTATGCCATCGCCGACATGCTCTCCGGCAGCATTGCGTCCGTTCTCGACGGCGACACCTCCCGTCTCCCCGGAAGCCTTGTCGTATTCGCCATTCTCCTGTACTCCGCCCAGCAGTATGCGGATTTCTCCGGCGGCATCGACATGATCTCCGGCGTTTCACTCCTCTTCGGCATTGAACTGGATCCGAACTTCCGCCAGCCTTATTTCTCCACTTCTCTCGGAGATTTCTGGCGCCGCTGGCACATTTCACTTGGGGCGTGGATGCGCGACTACCTGTTCTACCCGTTCGCCCTGCTGAAGCCGATGCAGCGCTTCGGCAAATGGTGCACGAAGCATTTCGGAAAACACGGCAGACATCTCGGCCGCGTCCTTCCCGCCGGTATTGCAAACCTCGTTGTCTTCTTCGTCGTCGGCATCTGGCACGGCCCGCAGCTTCACTATGTCCTCTGGGGGCTCTACAACGGTCTTGTCATTGCGCTCTCCGACCTCACCGAGCCGTTCTGGAAAAGCCTTTCCGGAAGGCTGCGCATGAACACTGCTTCCCGCGGCTTTCATGTGTTCCGGATTCTCCGGACCTTCGTGATCGTGAACATCGGATGGTATTTTGACCGGATCAGTCAGTTTTGGAACTGCATGCATGCCTTTGCCGTCACGCTGACTGATTTCCGTCTTTTTGACCTGAAAAACAGCATTTTCTCCGAAATCATCGCGCATTCCACACTGTTCAACATCGCAGGCGGATATGCCGTGGCGCTTCTCGCGCTCCTGATCGTATTCTGCACCAGCATTCAGAAAGAGCGCGGGCGGGATGTCTTCGCAGAGTTTTCCCGGGCGCGTTTTCTTCCCAGGATGCTGCTG
>DAIMKA010000344.1:0-1934 GCA_036721955.1 Lachnospiraceae bacterium
TCTATAAAATGGAGAATTCGGCGTGGACGCTGATTTTCCTCGTCCCGTCCTCCTTCGTTGCAATGAATACGGTGCAGCTCATCAACATGACCGTGCGGATGGTGCTCATCTTCGCGAGTGCGCTGATTACGGTCAGCATTCTCGCCATCTTCTGGCTGACCAGAAGGCAGCAGAAGGCAGCGCTGGATGCGGAGCGGCGCAACAACGCGAAGCTCGAAGAGATGAATGAGGAGCTGAGCAGGGCGGCCGAGGCGGCGGAGCGCGCGACCAGAGCCAAGAGTGAATTCCTCGCGAATATGTCGCATGATATCCGGACACCGATGAACGCCATCGTCGGCATCACGAGCCTGATGGAGCATGAGGAGGGAACCTCGGACAAGCTGCACACGTACATCGAGAAGGTGCAGCTCTCCAGCCGTCATCTCCTGAGTCTCATCAATGATGTGCTGGATATGAGCAAAATTGAATCCAGCGAGGTGGCGCTGAACCAGAACTCCGTCAGCCTTGCGGAACAGGTGGGGCAGGTGGACAGCATCATCCGTCCGCAGGCGGCAGAGCGGGGACAGGACTTCCAGATTCTGATTCACAACATTGTCCATGAGTATGTCATCGGCGATGAGGTCCGCCTGCGTCAGATTTTCCTGAACCTTCTCTCCAATGCGGTGAAATACACGCCCTACGGCGGAAGGGTCCGCTTCGATATCGCGGAAGAGACTCCTGAGGCAATGCCTGCAGGACAGGGAGCGGAAAACGCGGAGCCTCCGGCAGAAATGCCCGGAGAAAATTCTGCGAAAGCGGCGGAAAACGCAGAAAGGCCGGAAGGAGCCTCCGGGAAGCCGGAGAGGGCGGCGTTCCGCATCACCGTGACGGATAACGGCTGCGGCATGACGCCGGAATTCATGGAGCATATCTTCGAGCCGTTTACCCGGGCAGAGAATTCCATGACCAACAAGGTTCAGGGAACGGGCCTTGGCATGGCGATCACGAAGAACATCGTGGACCTGATGGGCGGCACGATTTCGGTACAGAGCGAGGTGGGAAAGGGAAGCCGCTTCGAGGTGAGGCTGACCTTCCCGATCGATCGCCGGAAGGAGCAGGAGGTACTGACGAACGTAAGAGAAGTTCTCCTGGTTTCGGACGATTCGCTGCTGTGCACGAACGTGCGCGCATCGCTTCGGGATGCGAAGGTCTCCTTTGTATCGGCGGAGAATGAGAACGAGGCCTGCAGCCTCCTGCAGAGGAGCCAGCCGGACGTGATCCTGGTGAACGGTTATCTGGACCGCCCGGAGCTTGCGGAGCTGGTGAAGAAACTCCGGCAGCAGGCGAAGAACGCGGTTCTTCTCTTCTGCTGCGAGTATGCGCAGCCGGAGCAGGTGCACGAGCTCCTGAAGAAGAGCGGTGTGGATGGTCTGGTTGCCCGTCCGTTCTTCCTCTCGAATCTGATTCACGAGGTGAACCGGGTGCAGGGGAATGTCTCACGGACGGATGAGGACGGCTCCACGCTGGAAGGCATGCGGTTTCTGTGCGCGGAGGACAATGAGCTCAATGCGGAGATTCTGAAGGCCATTCTGGAAATGAACGGAGCCTCCTGTACGATTTATCCGGACGGAGCGCAGATTGTTCAGGCATTCTCATCGGTGAAGCCCGGGGAATACGATGCGATTCTGATGGATGTCCAGATGCCGAAAATGAACGGCCTCGAGGCAACCCGTGCGATCCGAAGCGGTGAGAATCCGCTCGGAGCAACGATCCCCATCATCGCGATGACCGCGAATGCCTTCGCGGAGGACGTGCAGGAGTGCCTGCACGCCGGAATGAACGCGCATGTGTCCAAGCCGCTGGATATCCGGGCGCTGGAGCGCGCACTCCGCGGAGGTTTTACCCCCCCGTGTGCTTAAGGCGTAGCAGATAGCGCCGCCTTCTTTTGCCGTGAC
>DAIMKA010000345.1:0-1231 GCA_036721955.1 Lachnospiraceae bacterium
GCGGTTACCCGCGCGGTCCACACGTCGATTCTTGTTGCGCTTCTGGCAGGAATCGCCGTCTCTGCTGCCGGAGAATGGATCGCGAAGCCGCTGCTTTCGTCCCTCCAGGTGCCGGAAGAGGTCTTTCCGGAGGCACTTCTCTATCTGAGAATCTACCTTCTGGGGATGCCTGTGATTCTGCTCTACAACTTCGAGGCCGCTATTTTCCGAAGCATCGGAGATACGAAAACACCGCTGATCATACTGACAATTTCAGGTATCCTGAATGTGCTGCTGAATCTGTTCTTCGTTGCCAGACTGCATATGACTGTCAATGGCGTTGCAGTCGCGACGGTTGTTTCCAATGCCGTCAGCTCCATCCTGCTTCTGTACTGCCTGATTACAACGAAGGAATGGATTCGTGTCGAGTGGAGAAAGCTGACCATTGACCGGAGCGCGTTCGGACAGATCATGAGAATCGGTCTGCCGGCCGGAATCCAGAGCGCCGTATTTGCGATCGCCAATATCGTGATCCAGTCGGCGATCAACAGCCTCGGAACGGTCGTCATGGCGGCATCGTCAGCGGCGTACAATATCGAAATTTTCGCATACGATGTCTTGAATTCCTTCAGCCAGGCGTGCACGACCTTTGTGGGGCAGAATTATGGCGCAGGGCAGATCCGGCGGTGCAGAAAGGTGCTGATCCTGTGCATCATCGAGGATGCGGCTGCAACTGCCTGTGCCATAGTGCTGATCCTGCTGACCGGGAAGGAGCTGCTCTCGATTTTCAATAATGATCCGCAGGTGATTTCCGCGGGATACACAAGGCTGATCATGGTGTTCTCGGCATACACATTCAGTATGCTGTATGAAAATATGTCCGGCTATATGAGAGGATTCGGATTCTCTCTGGTACCGGCGATTGTGACAACACTGGGAATCTGCGGGGTGAGAATCTTCTGGATCTTCGTCATTTTCCCACAGCACCGGACATTTCCAGGGATCCTGACCGCTTACCCGGTCAGCCTTTGTGTGACAGCGCTCCTGATTTTCATGGTATTATTGATTTATCATCCGTCGAAAAGATTTCAGAGTGCAAATCTGCGGAGGAACGAATAATCCCATCGGAGAAAGCCCTCGGGCATTTCTCCTCGGGGTGCCGCAAAAAACGCGGCACAGAAAGGTAAAGATGCAGAAACGGAAAGCTGCCGGGAGGGAAAAATCCGCATGTTCGGACTTCATTCATTCTTAA
>DAIMKA010000345.1:1241-1638 GCA_036721955.1 Lachnospiraceae bacterium
AACCATCTTGTTTTTTCTGTCCTATCAATGTAAAAGCAATAAAATGCTGTTTCGCGTTCAATTCGTTTCCTACTTGTGCTATACCGTGCATTTGCTGCTACTGGGTGCAATCACAGGCGGAATCAGCTATGTACTGAATACAGTGCGCTCTCTTTTCCTTGGCAGTGATAACCGCTTTTTGAAAAGTAAAGGGGCGTGCGGATTGATTTGTGCGCTGCAAATGGCAGCACTTGTTTTTACCTGGGACGGCTTTTGGTCGGTGTTGCCGGTGGCTGCCAATATTGCCGCAACAATCGGGGGATATACCTGCAGCGGGCGCGCGATTCGTGTGGTTGGATTCTGCGTGAATTCACCGTTGTGGATGGTGTATGACATAGCGGTTGGTTCCTGGGCGGGG
>DAIMKA010000345.1:1713-1926 GCA_036721955.1 Lachnospiraceae bacterium
AAACGACAGCTCCTTGACGAAGGACAGGTACCGGATACAAAGATTGACAACGAGCTTTTGGACTATTTTACCAGGCAGTTTGATCACGGGACTCTTATCGAATGGATCGGAGAAGAGGATGGCGAAATAAAAGCTGTAGCAGCGATTGCGTTTTTGGAATTTCCTCCGGCATTCTCCAATCCTTCCGGCGTAAAAGGATACATTACAAATATG
>DAIMKA010000346.1:0-1064 GCA_036721955.1 Lachnospiraceae bacterium
CTTTCAAACAGCAGCATCGGTGCTGGCGCACCGGCTGCCGCATTCGGCAAAACCGCCTTCGCAGATTTTGCCTCAGCGAGGTATAAGAATGGAGGATTCTCGCATCTTATATGAGAACGAGCAGAACGGGGGAAAATGTGCGGTGATCGTGGATGCGGTTATTCCTACATTCCGCCCGGGGAAGCGCCTGATGGAGATCATCCGGCTCCTGGGGCGGCAGACGGTGCCGGTTCGGAAGGTACGGATCATCAACTCCGGACGGGACGGCTTCGAGAGCTTCCTGAAAGAGGAGCGTCTGACGGAACGGCAGCTTCTGGACAGCTTTCCGTTCCTGGTTCTGGAACACATCCGGATGGAGGAGTTTGACCACGGCGGGACCAGGAGGCGGGTCTTTGCGGAGTGCGGGGGCGCAGACTATGTTCTCGCCATGACGCAGGATGCTCTTCCGAAGGATGAGATGCTGGTAGAGAAACTTTTAAAACCGCTGGAGGCGGATGAGAAAACGGCGGTCAGCTATGCCAGACAGCTGCCGAATCCGGATGCTTCCTGCGAGGAACGGATTTCGCGGGCATTCAATTATCCGGATCAGCCGCGCGGGAAAACGCAGGCAGATACGAAAACACTGGGTATCAAGGCATATTTCTGCTCCAATGTATGTGCGCTGTATCGGAAGAACCTCTGGGAGAGGCTCGGCGGTTTTCCCCAAAAGGCCATTTTCAACGAGGACATGATATACGCCGGCAGGGCACTGCAGGCAGGATACCGGATTTATTATGCGGCGGATGCCTGCGTGTATCATTCTCATTCGTATACGGCTTCGCAGCAGTTTCACCGCAATTTTGATCTTGGCGTATCGCAGGCACAGAACCCGCAGATTTTTGCGGGGCTTTCTTCGGAAGGAGAAGGTCTGCAGTATGTGAAGGCGGTCGTCCGGGAAATGCGGAAGGAGAACCAGACGGGAAAGATTCCCGGCTTTGTCTGCCGGTGTGCTGCAAGACTCGCCGGGTACCGCCTGGGAAAGGCTTATGAGCATCTGCCGGAGCGGATGGTGCTGCTCTGCACAT
>DAIMKA010000346.1:1196-1921 GCA_036721955.1 Lachnospiraceae bacterium
AGCAGGAATAAGTTTGAAATCAAGTAAGAGACAGCAGCGAATGCGATGACAAGCGGAAGGCCTTCGGACTTCCGGACATGCCGCACAGACGGCGGCAGGAGGTAGAACAATGTGTGGAATTGTCGGATATGTAGGAAAAAGACAGGCAGCCCCGATTCTTCTGGAGGGGCTGTCGAAGCTGGAATACCGCGGATATGACTCCGCAGGCCTCGCGGTCCGCGAGGGTGATGGGGATTTTGAAATCGTAAAGGTCAAGGGAAGACTGAAGGGCCTTGCGGAGAAAACGAACAATGGCCTGTCTGTGCAGGGCTGCTGCGGCATCGGCCATACGCGCTGGGCAACCCACGGCGAGCCCAGCGAGAACAACGCCCATCCGCACATCAGCAATGATAAATCGGTGGTCGGTGTACACAACGGCATCATTGAGAACTTTCAGGATGTCAAGAACAAGCTTCTCCGCCATAACTATCACTTCTATTCCGATACGGATACGGAGGTGATGATCAATCTGGTCGAGTTCTATATGAAGAAATACAACCTCGGACCGGTTCATGCCATCACGCACATGATGATGCGTGTGCGCGGAACCTACGCACTTGCGATCATGTTCAAGGATTATCCCGGCAAGATTTATGTCGCGAGAAAGGATGCCCCGATGGTCATCGGTGTTGGAAAGGGAGAATCCTTCCTGGCCTCCGATGTTCCTGCCATCCTGAAATATACAA
>DAIMKA010000347.1:0-1918 GCA_036721955.1 Lachnospiraceae bacterium
ATATTGCATTTTCAAAATGCGGGCGCTATAATCGGTTTCAATTTACGGATCCATAGTGAAAAGATATGGAAGTACCAAGGAAAACGGTATTATGATACGGCATAGATCTGATACCGCCGGAGTTATAGAAATTTATCCGGTACCGGGACAGGAAGGCCGCCGACATCTTTTTTCGGGATCCGGGAGGACAAGGCAATGCATAAGAAAGCGTTTCAGCTTCTGGTAGACAACACCTCCGGTGTGCTGTCCAGAATATCCGGACTGTTTTCCAGAAGAGGCTACAACATTGAATCCATCACCGCCGGTGTGACGGCAGATCCCAAGTACACGCGGATCACCATTGTGGCGTCGGGGGATGATGACATTCTGGATCAGATCGAGAAGCAGGTCCGCAAGCTGGTGGACGTGCGGGAGATCAACGAGCTTCCGCCGGAGGATTCGGTTTATCGTGAGCTGGCCCTCATCAAGGTCCGTGTGGACGATGCCAAGCGCGAGAACATCATTGCCATTACCAATATTTTCCGGGGCAGCATCGTCGATGTGGCACCGGATTCCCTGATCATCGAGATCACCGGAAATCAGGGCAAAATCGATGCGTTCCTGCGGCTTCTTTCCGGCTATGAGATTCTGGAGCTGGCGAGAACCGGAATTGCCGGACTTTCCCGCGGAACGGACAAGGTGGTCTATCTGGATGAGAACGGCAACGTCATTCATCCGCAGTAATTGTTGTATCCCATTCGAAACAGAGATTTTACTGCCGATGGCAGAGCCTCTCTGATCCGATGAAGATAAAATATACACATCATTATATTAGGAGGATATCAAAATGGCAGAAGCAAGAATTTTTTACCAGGAAGATTGCAATCAGTCTCTTCTTGAGGGTAAGAAGATCTGCGTTATCGGTTATGGTTCTCAGGGCCATGCACACGCACTGAATCTGAAGGATTCCGGATGTGATGTCGTCGTTGGTCTGTATGAGGGCTCCAAGTCCAAGGCAAAGGCAGAGGCACAGGGCCTGAAGGTTCTTCCCACTGCTGAGGCAGTCAAGCAGTCCGACATCATCATGATCCTGATCAACGATGAGCTGCAGGCTGACATGTACAAGAAGGATGTCGCTCCCAACCTGAAGGCCGGCGATATGCTGATGTTCGCACACGGCTTCAACATCAACTACAAGCTGATCGTTCCTCCGAAGGATGTCGATGTCACCATGATCGCTCCCAAGGCTCCCGGACACACCGTTCGTTCCGAGTATGAGGCAGGCAAGGGAACTCCGATGCTGGTAGCAGTGGAGCAGGATGCAACCGGACACGCTCTGGACATGGCACTGGCATACGGCGCAGCAATCGGCGGAGCACGTGCAGGTATCCTGGAGACTACCTTCAAGACCGAGACCGAGACCGACCTGTTCGGTGAGCAGGCAGTTCTGTGCGGCGGTGTCTGCGCTCTGATGCAGGCAGGCTTCGAGACTCTGTGCGAGGCAGGCTATGATCCGAGAAACGCATACTTCGAGTGCATCCACGAGATGAAGCTGATCGTAGATCTGATCTATCAGTCCGGTTTCGCAGGAATGCGTTATTCCATCTCCAACACGGCTGAGTACGGCGATTATGTCACCGGCCCGAAGATCGTTACTCCTGAAGTGAAGAAGGCAATGAAGCAGGTTCTGTCTGACATTCAGGATGGTACCTTCGCATCCGAGTTCATCCAGGATATGAAGAACGGCCAGATCCACTTCCAGGCAATGAGAAAGAAAGCAGCGGCTCATCCGTCCGAAATTGTCGGCAAGGAAATCCGCAAGCTGTACAGCTGGAACAACGAGTCCGACAAGCTGATCAACAACTGATTATAAAGTCGGCACCCCAGACGACTGGACGTAATGCCAGACGGGAGCTTGCTCACGGTCTGGCTTACGGAC
>DAIMKA010000348.1:0-1889 GCA_036721955.1 Lachnospiraceae bacterium
GCGTGTCCGAAATCATCGTTTTCGTAGTTTCTTTTAATAAATTTATCTTTTATGATTACGTAAAGTAAAAAATTAAATAGTCCCGCCGCCTTATTCGGGCGACAGGACCGCCCACATGTTATGAGAAAATCTCATAATGTTACTGCGGTCATCCCATCACGGGATCTGCCAGGCAGACCTGCGATGTGTCCAGCCCGCCGCATTCCTGCAGCAGACCGGATCCTGGGAATGCCCTTCTTTAGAACTGGATCAGGAAGGTTCCCATATCCTGAACGGCGATGGTGAGCTTGCCGTGGGATACAACAACCTGTGTAGCGGTGACGGAGCCGTCCTTGTGGATCTGGTAAACGGTAGCGGTCTGTCCGTCATACTTATTGCCGACACCTACGGTGTACTTGAAGGTGCCGAAGCCGTCCCATACAGACTTGCCGGCCTTGTACATGCGAAGCTTGTAAGGGCCGAAGGTCTTTCCGGTGCTGGTGGATGCAGCGGCAACGTAGTCGGTCAGTGCCTTGGTGGCAGCGTCCTTCTCCGATGCCTTGTAGCTGGTCGCAACTGCCTTGTTATCAGTCACTTCGGTATAGTCAGAAGAGAATCTGACTCCCGAAACTTCCTGATAGCTTCCGCCTCTCGGGATGTATGCATTGACAGTCTCTGCCGGTGCAGACGTCTCGGTAGCAGTGCTCTTTACCTCCGTCTTGGAAGCAGACGGGCTGGGTGCAGCCATAACAGTGGTTCCGAATACCATGGTGGCAGTCAGAACCGTTGCGAGTGCTGCGGTGAATTTCTTATTCATAGTGGTCACTCCTTTCCTCATAATCCATGTGGTATATCAAAAGCCCTTCTCAGGCATTGATACTGATGTTACTGCTCATCTCCGTACTTGCCGTAATATTTCCCGTAGTATTTGCCGTAATAGCGGCCGTAATACTTGCCGTAGTAGCCCTTCTTGCCGTCCATATCGACCTTGTTGAGGACACACCCGAGGATCTTGCAGCCTGCTTTGATGAGCTGGTTCTGCACGGTCTGGGCGAAGCGGTAGCTGATGGTCCCGGAAGACAGGACGAGGATGGTTCCGTCGCATTTTTTCCCGATGATCGCGGAGTCGATGACGCTTCCGAGCGGCGGGGAATCTACGATGACATAGTCGTACCGTTCCCTTGCCTTCTTCAGGAGCTCCGTGAACGTGTCGCTGTTCAGCAGCTCGCTGGGTGTCGGCGTCGTCGGCCCCGCCAGCATGATGTCGAAACCCTTCTCATCGGTCTCGCAGATGGCATCCTCCATGCTGCACTGGCCGACCAGGTAATTGGAGAGGCCGTACCGGACCTTGCCGGAGCGGATGTGTTCCCGCATGACGGACTTGCGAAGGTCGGCGTCGATCATCAGCACGTGATTCTGGTTCTGGGCAAAGGAACGGGAGAGCTCGAAGGAGACCTCCGATTTGCCCTCATTGGGCGTACAGCTCGTGATCGTGATGGTGCGGATGTTCTTGCCGCTGAATTCAATGTTGGAGCGGAGGGTCTTGTAGGCCTCACGTGTCCGGAAGGACAGATCGTCGTTGTACAGATTCAGCTGCTGCATGATCAGTTCTCTCCTTTCCCGGACTCGCTCTCGTCCAGTTCTTCACCGGTGCCGTATTCATAGTCATCTACATCGTGGAGTTCTTCATCCGTAAGGAAATCGTCCACTTCCAGATCATCCTCTTCGGAATAAGAGGGCTCTTCCAGCACCTGAGGCTTTCTCTGCGGACGCGCCGCAGGTTTCCTGCGCGGCGATTCCTCTTTCAGGTGTCTTATTCCCTTTTCCGGCTTCTCGCCTGCACGGTCAGGCCGTTCCTCCGGTCTTTCCATGCTGCCCCGATGTGTGCGGCCGGGGCGCTGCTCCGGAGC
>DAIMKA010000349.1:0-1477 GCA_036721955.1 Lachnospiraceae bacterium
ATCAGACAGTTGCTGCCCAATAAATTAAAAGATCAATATTGCTTCAAAACAGAAGCGGCTATTGATTGCCTGAAATTTGTGAAGGGTGAGAAGATATGGCTGAAGTAACAATTTCAAAAGATAAAATGAATTATACAATCGACCTTCTCATTACTATGGTGACAGAAGAAATCGCAGAAGAGACTGGCAAGGACAGGAAAGAGGTGTTGACAGATTTTTTGTGTTCCAGGACGGGCGAGGCATTGTATGATGAAAAAACAAGGCTGTGGTGCAATGGGCCAGCCTATATAGCTGAACTATATATGGAAGAATTAGAGAAATCCTGATATGACCTGACAAGATCTCACCGGAAGAATCAGGAAAGCCTTCACTGGCTGCCGAAGGATGTAATGTGACAGGTGGACGGATACCGAAGCGAATAGACGGAAAAAGATTTAGAAGCAGGAAAACGGTGCGGGGAGGCCCGCGAGAATACAGAAAGGGACTGCAGGGGATCAGGTGATCTCCTGCAGTCCTTTTTTGTCCGCATCCGCGAGGATGGAGTAGTTGGTGTGATAGATGACAAAGCCGGGGCGGGCGCCGGAGGGCTTTTTTACGTTCTTCTTCTCGAGGTAGTCCACCTCGACCCGGCCGGCATCTCTTCCCTTGGAATAGTAGGCGGCGAGGCGTGCCGCCTCTTCAAAGGCCCGGTCCGGAACCTGTTCAAACGGCGTCCCCTCCGTCCGGAGAATGACGTGGGAGCCGGGGATGTCATTGGCGTGAAACCAGATGTCCGTCGGCTTTGCCAGATGGAAGGTGAGCTCGTCGTTCTGGGTGTTGTTCTTGCCGACGAAGATGTCGTAGCCGTCCGTCGAACGGAAGTGAAGCGGCTGCGCCTCCGGGATTTTCGCGGGGCCCTTGCGGCCGCCCTTTCCCTTTTCCATGTGACGGCGCACGAACCCGGAGGCCTCCATCTCGGCCCGGATCTGCGCAAGATCCCCCTCCGTCACAGAGAGATTCAGCGCCTCGCGGATGTTCTCCAGCTGATCGATCTCGGCCCGGCCTTCCTTCATCAGCGTCTCCAGCGCTTCCCGCGTTCGTTTGAGCTTCGTGTAGCGGTCAAAATAGCGTTTGGCATTCTCCAGAGGCGTCTTCGAGGGATCCAGCGGAACCGTGATTTTCTCTCCGGTGTAGTAGTTGTCGAGCTCGGCGCTGGACGAGCCCTCCGGAATGGTGTAGCCGTAGGTGTTCAGAAGCTCCCCGTAGATCCGGTATTTCTCCCTCTTGTCGGTGTCCTTCATCTGGCGGGACTGCAGATCGTACTTGTGCAGGTCGCGCTCCAGAATGGTCTGGACGATTTTGCGCAGGTCCGCCGATTTCTGACGGATGCGGGTCAGTGCGTTCTTCTCCCGGTAGTAATTCTCAATGAGTTCGGAAATGGAGTCAAAATGCTTCTCCGGAAGGTCCGTTGTCGGACGCGAACACGAGCAGCGTGTTG
>DAIMKA010000349.1:1487-1884 GCA_036721955.1 Lachnospiraceae bacterium
AGCGGGAGCACGGAGTATTCCACGGGTTCGCCGCCGGAAACGGCATCTGCCGCCCCGAGGTGATAGTAGACGGTCGGTTGGAAGTTTCCTGCCCCGGCGTCCGCAAGGAGCGACCGGAAGGTCTCCCAGAACTGATCTCCGTCCTCCGAAGAGAGCTCCGAGACGCTCCGGTCCTGCGAGAGCCTTGCGCGGAAGACGGTTTCCTCCGACATCTGCGTGGAGAAGCCGTTGTAGTGTGTCAGAAGAAAGCGGGAGGCGGGGAGACTTTCCGTCGAAAGAAGAGAAAGAAAATGCTCCTTTGTCTCCTCAAACGGATTGATTTTGCCCTGCGTCTCCGGGATAAAGTAAGGGCGGCCCGGCAGAACCTCACGGACGGAGCTGACCATCTGGGAGATGT
>DAIMKA010000350.1:0-1869 GCA_036721955.1 Lachnospiraceae bacterium
TCTTCGAGTGCAGGTTCCTGGAACACATCCGGTTCGCCTGCTCTTCTCGCCCGGAATCCGGGAGAGAGCGGAAAATGGCACCGGACCATGCGTCCTCTGCTATCCACTGCAATTTCCGGCATTCGTTTTCCGCAGACTTCCCTCGCATACGGGCATCTCGGGTGAAACGGGCATCCCGCCGGAATGTGAACCGGCCCCGGCGCCTCTCCGCAGATGCCTTCTGCCTGCTCTCCTCCGCTCCTGCCTCCAATCTGCGGGGCCGCGTCCATCAGGATTCTCGTGTAGGGATGCGCGGGGCTTTGGAAAATATCCTCCGCGTCCCCCATCTCTACCACTCTCCCCAGATACATCACCATCACACGGTCACTGATATACTGCACCACCCGCAGATCGTGGGAAATAAAGAGCATCGTCAGATTCATCTCCTCTTTCAGCTGTGCAAGAAGATTGATGATCTGTGCCTGCACGGACATATCCAGCGCGGAAACCGGCTCATCCGCAATGATCAGTTCCGGCTTCATCATCAGCGCCCTCGCGATGCAGATTCTCTGCCGCTGTCCTCCCGAGAAATCCGACGGATACTTATCCAGCGCATTCTCCGGCATTCCGACCTTTTTCAGGATGTCACGCGCCGCCCTCTCATACTCCCCCGATTCGCACAGCCGGTGCACCTTCATCATCTCATAGAACATCTGCCGGATGGTCATGGACGGATTCAGCGAGGAATACGGATCCTGAAAAACCATCTGCATCTGCCTTCTTGCCTTTTTCAGGTTTTTGCCTCCTGTTTTGGCGAGGTCTCCGAAGGAATGAAATAAAATCACGCCGTCGTCCGGCTCATACAGGCGCAGAATTGTCCGGGACAGCGTACTTTTCCCGCAGCCGCTCTCTCCGACCAGTCCCAGCGTTTCTCCCTTCCGGATCTGAAACGACACGTCTTCCACGGCGCGGACATATTCCTGCGGTTTCTTTTTCAGGATATCATAGAGATTCCTCCGGATCGGAAAAACTTTACTCAGATGCCGGACATCCAGCATAACCTCTTCAGACATGATCCGTTTCCTCCCTCCCGCGTATTTTTTTCAATTTCTCCGTGCAAAAGCACCGCGTAAAATGCCCCTGTCCGGTTTCCGCAAGTTCTGGAACCTCCTGCCTGCACCGTTCGTTTGCCAGTTCGCATCTCGGTGCGAAGGGACACCCCTTCGGCATCTGATCCAGGGCAGGCGGTGTTCCCTCAATCGAATAGAGTCTTTTTCCTTTGCGTTCCATCGAGGGAATCGACCGGAGAAGATCATAGGTGTACGGATTCAGCGGATTCTCAAACAGCTCCCGCGCCGGTGCGATTTCCATGATTCTCCCCGCGTACATCACGGCAATCCGGTCGCAGATTTCCGATGCAACGCCGAGGTCATGCGTCACCATCACAATGCTCATGCCAAGTTCCTTCTGCAACTTCTTCAGAAGACGGATGATCTGCTCCTGCACCGTGACATCCAGCGCGGTCGTAGGCTCGTCCGCAAGAAGGAGTTCCGGACGCGAGGCGAGTGCAATCGCGATCATCGCCCGCTGCCGCATGCCGCCCGAAAACTGATGCGGGTAGGCGCCGAGGCGCTCTCTGGCTGCCGGAATTCCCACCATCTGCATGAGCCGGACCGCCTCCTCTTCCTGCTCCTTCCGGCTCATTTTCTCTTTGAAGGACTCCATGATCTGCCTTCCGATTGTCTCCACCGGATTCAGCGTTGTCATCGGCTCCTGGAAAATCATGCCGACATGGCGGCCCCGGATTTCACGGAGCCTTGACTCCGGAAGCTTCAGAAGATCCTCCCCGTGAAACAGAATCTCTCCTCCCGTTACCTTCCCCGGAGCCTT
>DAIMKA010000351.1:0-1862 GCA_036721955.1 Lachnospiraceae bacterium
CCCATTCGGGCATTTCTCCTCGGGGTGCCGCAAAAAACGCGGCACAGAAAGGTAAACATGATCAGAAAAGCAGTTCCCGCGGATGAGCCCGCGATTGCCGGAGTTTATGCGAAGGCCAGGGACTTTATGAGAGAGCACGGGAATCCGGATCAGTGGGGCTCCCAATACCCGCCGGAGAACCTGACGCATGAGGACATAGAGAAGGGAATTCTCTACGTCCTGGAGAAGGACGGCGAGGTGCACGGCGTTTTCATGTTCGAAATTGCGGAGGACCCGACCTACCGAGTGATCCGGGAGGGCGCCTGGCGGTCGGATGCGCCTTACGGCGTCCTTCACCGCGTGGCAAGCGACGGAAAGGTGCACGGGCTGATGAAGGAGGCAGTGGCCTTCTGCAGCGGGAAGATCCGGCATCTTCGGATGGACACGCACGAGAAGAACCTCACCATGCAGCATCAGATCCTTCGGAACGGATTTGTGTACTGCGGTGTGATCCTGACGCACGACGGGACGCCGCGGCTTGCGTATGAGAAGGTCTGATCGGCTGCACTCAGGGGCAGATCTTGCTTGAGTTCTTCGGCGGCGCCGGTGTGTTCACAGACAGATTCTCTTTGTTCCTGTGAAGCTGTTTCCTCGTTTTCGGGTGCCGGGAGGCGTGCATGAGGGGAAAACCTCACCGGGCACGGCCGGGAAAAGTATGAAAATTTGGTGAAAGCCCTTTCCTTTTTCCGGGAGTCCATGTACTGTATTAGTGCAACTAGTACAGTCCGCCGCACAAGTGCGGCGGGAACGGCAGCATCGGTGCTGACACACCGGCTGCCACATTCGGCAAAACCGCGACACTCGAAGATGTCCGATGACATCTTCTCCTGCTCAGAGTGCCGCTTGGCGGCACTCTGTACACAGAGAGAATTCGCCTTCGCGAGATTCTCTCTGGTATCGCGGATTTTGCCTCAGCGAGGTATAACGATGAGAAAATTCAAGAGAACAGATAAAATGACGGCGGTATTTGCAGCGGCAGCAATGGCGATGGCAGTGACTGCCTGCGCAGGCGGCAGCGGAAACGCCGCGGGAACCGCGCAGACGGAGGCCTCCACGGAGGCAATCACAGAGTCCGCTGCGGCGCAGACGACGGAGAATGTGCAGTCTGCGGACACAGAGAGCACGGAAGCGGATACGGCGGATACAGAGGATAGCAGCGCCGAGGCGTCGACGATCGGAGGTACCGAAGAAGAGAACGAAGCTGCCGTCTCGGACGCATGGTCCCAGATCAGCCAGGTCAACGAGAACACGAAGCTGAAGCTCTCCCTGTCCGATCAGGAAGTGCAGGAGGCTAAGGACAACGCGGACGACCTTCCGTTTACCACGAAGATCCAGTACGTCAGGGTAGAGGATTCCGGGTATGACGCTCTTCAGAAGTCGCTCGACAAGGACAACGAGGAGAGTATGGATCTTGCCAGAGAGACCTATGAAGATAATGCGGATTATCTGAAGGAGGCCAATCAGTCGGGAGAGAATGTGACTCCGTACGAGATGGACTCGGAGGTTGATGTAAAGCGCGCGGATGAGAAGGTTGTCAGTTATGTCCGCGAGGACTTCAGCCAGCTGGGCGGAGCACACCCGTCCAAGTATTTTACCGGAAAGAATTATGACGCGAAGACCGGCGAGGAGCTCTCACTGAGGGATGTCGTGTCCAATTATGACGGCCTGTATCAGTATGTTCTGGATGAGCTGGCACAGCGCGAGAAGGAAGACGGGAACGAGAACTGCTACTTTGACGGCTACGAGGACACGGTGAAGCAGATGTTCTACGGCGTGTCGGACGACGGCAGTACCGACACGGCGGATGGGAGTGAGGAGTCCGG
>DAIMKA010000352.1:0-1858 GCA_036721955.1 Lachnospiraceae bacterium
AGCTGGATGAGATTGGAGACGATTCGGTGCGGCAGAAGCGCCCAGAAGCCTTTTCCATACAGCATGTCCAGCCACAGAGTATTGAGCCCGACGTTGACAATGAGCTTGACCAGAATCTCCGGCACGAGCACCCGCCAGAAGGTCACCTTTTTATGATAAAGGAAGATGCCGAAGATCACCGCCGCAACTGCCGCGCTGATGGAAAAGCCCGGGAAGAAGCTTCCGTCCGGGTTGATGAGAAACTTCAGAAAATCCATCACGGCGCCGAAGACGCCGCCGACCACCGGGCCCATCAGATAATCCACCATCAGGTTCGGAATCTCCGAGACGCCGATCTTCATGTAGGGGCTCAGGCGGATCGAGCCGACGAAGCTAAGGACCACCGACAGCGCCCCCATGACACCGCAGAACACGATATTCCGCAGTTCACCGAATTCCGCCGCCGAGCTGGCCCAGATGTTCTGCACCGCGGCCTTCCTTCCCTCTTCCGTTTTCTTCTGACCGTCGCCCGGCATGCCCTGTTTTCCTGACGGCGCCCCCTTCACGGATCCCGTTCTGCTCTGCCTGCTTTCCGCCGATACATTTTCGTTCTGCGCACCGCTCACCGATCCCATTTCGTTCTGCGTATTGTCCGCTGCGCTGCAGCTTCTCTGTAACACATTCTGCTTGTTATCTGTCGTGTTTTCCATAAAAATACCTCCTCTGCGCAGGTATTCCGTACCGCACAAAGGAGGCATATGCACTCATCTCATGCAGCAGCGGGATGCGGAACGGACACCGCAGGCAGACTCCTCTGCCTTTCGTCCGCAGGACAACTCCCTGTTCCTGCGGCACTTCAGGTCCCTGCCGGAGAACCTCCGGCAGGAAACCAACGCGTTCATTCCTACTCTGCAACGCTTTTAAATTTGACTGATCTTGTCCATGATCGCGGAGGCGATTCCGCACCGGTCCGGCATCTTGCTGCCGTCCGAGAGATCTCCCTCCAGCTCAATGTCAAAGCACCGGTCCGCGAGCTCCATCAGCTCATCTTCGGAAAGTCCCAAGGCTTTCTCCGCCGACAAGCCGAATTCCCTCTTCAGAAACTCCAGCTCTTTCTCCGTAAATGCAATCATCTGCTTCCCAAAGCCTCAATGAATGACAGGATTACATGTTGCTGTCGTCATCGTTGTCCTTGCGGGACAGGAAGGACGGGATCACGATGTTCTGGGTGTCGCCCGTGTGGATGCTGCCCGGATTAAAGTGATACTGCGGCGCCTGATATCTGGGCTGCGGAGCTGCCTGCTGGCCGGCTCCTGCGGCGCCGTATCCCTGGCCTGCATTCTGCTGAGGCTGCGCGTAAGCGCCCTGACCCGGAACGCCGTAAGCCGGTGCTGCTCCCTGGCCCGCGCCGTACTGCGCACCATAGTTCGTTCCGGCAGGCTGTCCGTTCGGAACAAAGCCCTGACGCTGGCCCGCGTTCTGCTGAGGCTGTGCGTAAGGGTTCGGCTGGAATCCTCCCTGCACTCCCTGGAAGGTCGGATTCGGCGTGAACGGCTTCTTCATGAACGGATTCTGCTGTGCCTCGGGCTCTTCCTTCTTTTTCTGCTGGCGCTGGCCGATGCCGGTTGCAATCACCGTGACATTGCAGCTGTCCGCATTGGACTCATCGTACTTCGCACCGAAGATAACGTTGATGTCATCGCCGGTGATGTCGCGGATATAGGAAGCCGCATCATTGGCATCGAACAGGGAAATGTCACCGGAAATGTTCAGAATGACATCCGTTGCGCCGTCGATGGAGGTCTCCAGAAGAGGGGACTCCACGGCCATCTTCACGGCCTCGGTTGCCTTGTCATCGCCCTTGCCGAAACCGATGCCA
>DAIMKA010000353.1:0-1359 GCA_036721955.1 Lachnospiraceae bacterium
GATCATTATAATCTGAAGAGTGCCGGGAAGCTCGTCAGAGAGATGGGGCCCGGCGGACTGCTGAAGCATCTCGCGAAGAAAATGATGGTGGTTTACGCAGACGGAACCTTTGCCTGGGGATGTGAGCCGGACTTCTGGCAGACCGTCCCTTCGGAACAAACGGGAATTTTATCGAGGCTTCTGAGAGAGTTTTACTATGAAGACGGGGACTATTACCGTGTGTTTGAGACCGTGGAGCAGGCGGTGTGGATCTTTGTTCTTGTTGCCGGCTGGATTTCTTCGCTGAAGATGCTTCGGGAAAAAGAAAAAAGCGCTTATTATGCGATGGCTCTTGCGCTGATTGGGATTACGGTATTTGAAATTCTGTTCGAGGCAAGGGCAAGGTATTTATATCTGTATGCACCGGTATTTGTGCTGATGACAGGATACAGTGGTCTGCGGGATGGATCCGGCTCAAACTGTCAGGAGAAATAAGAAAGAAGAACAGAAGTTTTATGGAAAACAGCTGCAAAGAGATCATTTATGAGAAAAAGCCGGGAGTGCCGCGCTTTGCCTGCAGGGAATTTGCGGGGAAGACGAAGGATTATGTTGTTCTGATTCCGATCATCAATGAGGGTGACCGGATCCGGAGGGAGCTGGAGCGCGCGAAGGAGCATCATGTGGCGGACCATGCCGACCTTGTGATCTGCGATGGGGGCTCCACGGACGGCTGCACGGAAGAGACGGAACTGAAAAATCTGCAGGTGAATACGCTTCTGGTGAAGCAGGATGACGGCAGGCAGGGAGCCCAGCTCCGCATGGGAATCTGGTGGGCTCTGCAGCGGGGCTACAAGGGCATCGTGACCATTGACGGGAACAACAAGGACAGCATTGAGGATGTTCCGAGGTTTATTGAGAAGCTGGAGGAGGGCTACGATTTTGTCCAGGGATCCCGTTTTATCAAAGGCGGAAAGGCAGTGAATACGCCGTGGATCCGCACGGTATCGGTTCGTCTGGTTCATGCGCCGGTGATTTCTCTTACGGCGCATCAGAAGTTCACGGATACCACCAATGCGTACCGGGCGTATTCGGCGCGGTATCTTACGGATGAGCGGGTGCAGCCGCTCCGGGATATTTTCAAGACGTATGAGCTCCTTGCCTACCTTTCCGTGCGCGCCACGCAGCTCGGCATGCGTGCGTGTGAGATTCCGGTGACAAGGGCGTATCCGGCGAAGGGGAAAACACCGACCAAGATCAGCTTTTTCAAAGGAAATGCGGAGCTGATGAAGATTCTGCTTGCAAATGCAAGGGGAGCCTATAACCCGTGAGCAGTGTGCCTGCTGCAGCGGTGCGGATAAAGTGGGGCTGCGGATGATACCC
>DAIMKA010000353.1:1394-1855 GCA_036721955.1 Lachnospiraceae bacterium
AGTGAGCGGGAAGGCGCGGAGAAAAGAGGAAAATCAAAGCATGAACGGTCAGGCAGAGAAGAAAATGTGCCCGGGAAAATGGGGGTGTCTCATTGCTGCGATCATCGGAATCGGAGCGTTCCTCCTGATTTATGGAACAACGCCGCTTCAGGTGACCAATGATGCGTGGATCATGGCGGGATATGATGAGACGGATATCATTCAGCATTATTCCGGGTGGCTTGCCTTCCGGAATTCCGACTGGACCTTTCCTTTGGGGATGGCCTCGGACATGGCGGTGGGAGACGGAACCTGCATTTCCTACACGGACAGCATTCCGTGGGCCGCGATTGTCTGCAAGGTGTTCCGCAGAGTTCTGCCGGAAACGTTCCAGTATTTCGGATGGTATGCGCTGCTCTGCTATGTGCTGCAGGGAATTGCCTCCTGGAAAATCCTGTGGAGGAAGAGTAAGAGTGCTCTGT
>DAIMKA010000354.1:0-1845 GCA_036721955.1 Lachnospiraceae bacterium
CCTGCTCTCCTTATTATAAAACTTTCCGCAGTTAAATTCGAGGCAGTCCGGTGCTGAAACAAGCCGCAGTTTTACATGCACAGGTCCGCGAATTCTCCGCCGTCCGCCTTCAGAAGATCCTGTGGAGCCAGACAGATCTGACAGCCGATTTTGCCGCCGCTGACGTACATTTTCTCCAGATCCTTCGCAGAGGCATCCACCCTTGTCACGAACTGCTTCTTCATTCCGATGGAGGTGCAGCCGCCCCGCATGTAGCCCGTCAATTGGAAAAGGTCCTTCACATGAATCATTTCCACAGACTTCACTCCGACGGATCTCGCACATTTTTTCAGATCCAGTTCCTTCTCAATCGGGATTACGAACACGTAGTGCTCCCTGTCGTTTCCGACCGTGACCAGTGTTTTATACACCAGCTCATGCGGAAGTCCCAGCTTGTCCGCCGTCTGGATTCCGTCCACAAAGTCTCCCGCCTCATAGGACTGATGCGTATAGCTGATCTTCAGCCGGTCCAGAATGCGCATTGCGTTTGTTTTTGCTTCTTTTTCCTTCTTCGCCATTGTGTCACACACCTTCTTTCGCTATTTCCGCCGACTGCGCTGCACAATCGGCAGAACCTTCCCGGTTTTGCTCTCCTGATCGGATATCTGATTTTTCTTCTTTCTGTGCCTCATGCAGGCTCGTTTGCAGCATTGGCAGAGCCTGCTCGAAATTCACACCGTAGGAGCGCCTCTCCGGATCCTCCATGGTCCTGCGGATGCACTCCAGTGTGAAATCCACCGCAAGCTTCTGCGCCTTCTGCAGCGGCCATCCGAGCGTCAGCGCGCCGGACAGGACGCTTGCAAAAATATCTCCTGTCCCGTGAAAGCTCTCGGGAAGCCGCTCATTCAGGTAGGTATCAACGGTTTTCTCCCCATTTTCCTGATGAAGGGACATCACGCCGATTCCGTCCGTCTTCCGGAAGCCGGTTACAATCACATCCCTGCAGCCGAGCCCGGAGAGATCCTCCAGCACTTCCTCCCAGAAATCCGGATCCGCATCCTCCCGATAGGTTCTCCCCGTCAGGAGGCATGCCTCCGTCAGGTTCGGGACAATGACGTCCGCATCCCTGCACAGTGCCTTCATTGCCGTCACGAATTCCTGCGTGAACCCGGTGTACAGCCTTCCTCCGTCCGCCATCGCGGGATCCACGATCTGAAGGCAGCCCGCATTCCTCCGGAATTTCCGGCCGAGCTCCCGCACCAGCTCAATCTGACGAATCGAGCCGAGATATCCGCTCTCAATCGTGTCAAAGCGGATTCCCTCTTTCTCCCACGCGTCTTCGATCTTCGGAATTTCCCCGGTGAGATCCCGGAAGGAAAAATGCGAAAATGCCGTGTGTCCTGACAGAAGTGCCGTTGGAAGCGGACAGGCTTCCACGCCCATCACAGAGATAATCGGCAATGCCACCGTCAGAGAGCATTTTCCAACGCAGGAGATGTCCTGCACCGTCAGCAGTCGTTTCACGTTCCGCCCTTTCCTGCCGCTGCCTGTCTGCGACATCTGTCTCTCATTCATTCTGCTGTATTATAAGCTACCCGCCGTCAGGATACAAAGCCGGCGAAAACACATCTTGCAAGATCAAACGCCGCGCCAGACACTGTGCAGCGTACCATCAAGGCCGCAGCACACACTGCGTATTGTCAACACTGCGCGGCATACCGCAACACATACCGTATAACGCCATACCATGCAGCATACCTCAAAAGTGGGCCACGCAAAAAGCAAACCACACAAAAGGCAAACCACACAAAAAGCGGGCCGCTTCCACGGCCCGCTCTCTGTGTCTGTTCTTTTTTCTCCGGTCAC
>DAIMKA010000355.1:0-1608 GCA_036721955.1 Lachnospiraceae bacterium
GACGGAATCATCGCCGGTGATGTAGCTGGTAAAATGCTGCGGAGCCAGAATTCCGCTCATGATGCGCGTCGTGGTCCCGCTGTTCTGGGAGTAGAGCGCGACGGGGGAGTGGGACGGATACAGGCCGTGCAGGCCGGTTCCGTGCACGGTGAGCGTTCCGGGCTTTGAGAAATCCCGCTCGATGAAAATACCGAGCCGCGAGAAGCAGTCCATGGTTGCGAGGCAGTCGGCACTCTCCAGAAAGTGGGTGATGTGCGTGTCGCCTTTTGCAAGGGAACCAAACATGATCGCGCGGTGTGAGATGGACTTGTCGCCGGGAATGGACAGCTCGCCCTTCAAGGAGCGGGCGGGCGAAAGCGTCAGTGATTTTGCAGGAGCCTCTTTTCCGGAGGGGGCGGCCGCGGCATCCGCGGGAAGTGCGTCCTTGATCAGAATCTGTCGGTGCATATGAAATCCTTTCTATATCTGAAATCGAATCTTCCTGCTGCAGAGGTGAAGATTCCTGTCCGCATGGGCGCAGAGCTGCCCTTCTCTGCAAAAAGTAACAGAGACGGCAGCTGTTCCGGAATGAGTCCGGGAAAAAGCCGCATGCGGAGAATCGAAGGCTAGTGAATGGTGTAGTTCCTTGTCGTGAGAATTTCCCTTGCCTCATTCAGATCCTGCTCGGAGTAAAACTCCACGCGGAGCGTACCCTCCTGATACTCACGGTTGTGCGTGATGCCGATGTTCTTGATGCTGATGGCATTGACGGCAAGGAGCGTTACAACCTCGGCCAGCATGCCGGGATGATCTTCGATGTCCACGAACAGGAGATGGAGCAGGTTGTGGGCTCCGCTGGAGGTGGCGTCGAAGCTGTCGCGGTAGTTTTTGGCGGAGTCGAAAAAGTCATAGACCTTTGCCTTGTTCTTCTCTGCGATGTCCTCCCGGATCTTCTGAAGCTCCTCAATGTAGGCATCCAGAAGCTTTGTGATGTTGTCGCCGTTTGTCATGCAGATCTGCTCCCACATGACGGGAGAGGATGAGGAAATGCGCGTGATGTCCTTGAAGCCTCCCGCCGCGATGGCGTGCATGACGGCATCCTCGGAGTCGGAGTGCTTCACGAGATTGACGAGCCCCGCCGAGACGACATGCGGCAGATGCGAAATTCCGGCCACTGCGTAGTCATGAAACGGACAGGAGATGACAAGGGGAATGGCCTTGATCTCCCTGACGAATTCCTGGAAGCAGGCCGTTTTGTCCGCGGGCGTGTCCTTCGTCGGTGCGACGATGTAATACGCATTTTCCAGAAGAGAAGCGCGGGAGTTGTGATAGCGGGTCCGTTCGGAACCGGTCATGGGATGGCCGCCGACGAAGAAGGAAGAAAGTCCCTCTCTCTCCACCTGCTCCTGAATGTCCCGCTTGGTGGAGCCGATGTCGGTCAGAATGGCGGAGGGCTTCAGGTGGCCCTTCAGGGCAGCGAGATTCTCCGCGTTCTTCTGCACGGGAGCGCAGAGGAAAACCATGTCGCAGTTCTCGAACATGGCGCCGTCCAGCGGGCCGTCCTCACTGCAGGCGCCGGAGTTCACGACGCCGTCGCGGATGGCCTCCTCCAGTGTGTCGCGGGAGGGA
>DAIMKA010000355.1:1618-1838 GCA_036721955.1 Lachnospiraceae bacterium
TGAAAGAGACATATCGATGTCTCTTTCATGCTTATACCTCGAACGTGATGGATAAGAGCGCCTGCTGTCCGAACCATCGGAAGGCACCAGACAGGGAACAGTGTACCGCATTCGCGTGCATTGGTCCACAGTTTATTACGCCAACGCGTTGAACTGCGAAAAATACCGGGATTTTCGATGTGATATCTTCCTTATGATATAGAAAAGAAATGAAAAATCC
>DAIMKA010000356.1:0-1829 GCA_036721955.1 Lachnospiraceae bacterium
GAGGCTTGCCCTGGTCGGTTCCATCAAGGACGATATTCTGGACGAGGAGGAGCTCGCAAGAAAGCTTCTGGCCATTCTGCTCCGAAAGTACCCGGAAATGCTGTACGCAAGGTATTTTGACGGGAATCCTGCCACTCCCGCCGGGGAGGAACCGGTGGAGATTCCGGGGCAGACTGAGTATAATGACAAAGGACTGCAGGAGCTTCTGGTGCAGATCGCAGGGGCGAGGAATCTCCTCCGGAGCGGCGGAGAAAAGGATCCGGTCCGCGCGGCGCATCTGCTGCTCGATGATTTCCGAAGCGGAAGAATCGGGGCCATTACGCTGGATGATGCGCCGGAGGCATGACGGTCTGCGAGAGAGTCCGCCTGCGGGAAGCGCAGGACCGGGCACTTTGCGAAAAGTTCCTTTCGGAAACGAAAGACAAGGCGTTCCGCGGGAGACTTTGTGACGAAGAGATTGCCAAACGGAAAGGTACGGGCAGAAGACGAAGTTTGAATGTGATCGCCGATGCGATCTCATTCAAACAGCAGCATCGGTGCTGGCGCACCGGCTGCCGCATTCGGCAAAACCGTCTTCACGGATTTTGCCTCAGTGAGGTATCACGATGAAGAATACAGGAAAAACGATTTTACATACGGTAATCTGGCTTGCGGCGGTCATTGCGCTGTCATGGTTCCTGATTACCTTCGTGGCGCAGCGGACCGATGTGAACGGAACCTCGATGGTGCCGACGCTGGAGGACGGAGATCAGCTGATCGCGGACAAGGTGACGTACCGCTTCCGTGATCCGAAACGGTTCGATATCATTATTTTCCCCTATCAGTACGCGGAGAACACCTATTTTATCAAAAGAGTGATCGGCCTTCCGGGAGAGCGGGTCCGGATCGACGAGCAGGGCAATATCTACATCAACGATGAGCTTCTGCAGGAAGATTACGGCTACGAACGGATGGAATACGCAGGACTTGCCGCAGAGGAGATCCAGTTGGGAGATGACGAGTATTTCGTCCTCGGCGACAACCGGAATGTGTCGGAGGACAGCCGCTATCCGGATGTCGGGAACATTAAGCGCAAGGACATCATCGGCAGGGCATGGCTTCGGATTTATCCGTTCTCGAAGTTCGGCCTCCTGACGGATAAGTAGAGAAATTCATGCCTGTGATGTGCCCCGGAAAGCATGTGACGGGAAAACATTTGGCAGGAAAACAGCCGGCGGGAAACCATCCGGCAGGAAAACGGACGGGCGGAACCGTTCACCGGTCAGGGAGACAAAAGTCTTATGACGAAAAAAGAAGAGGCACAGGCCAGAAGAGAAGAAAAGCTCCGGCTGGAAAAGCAGCGGGTCGCGGGAATGCGGGACTTTGAGCAGAAAGCCGTGGGGGACCTTCTGGGAGGCATTTCCCTGCCGGAAGGGTTTCTCATCTGCGGAATTGACGAGGCGGGAAGAGGGCCTCTTGCGGGACCGGTCGCGGCGGGCGCCTGCATTCTTCCTCCGGATCATGACATTCTGTATCTGAATGATTCCAAAAAGCTCTCCGCGAAGAAGCGGGAGGAGCTCTATGAGGTCATCACGAGTGAGGCACTGGCGTGGTGCGTCGGGCTTTCCTCGCCGGAGCGGATTGATGAGATCAACATTCTGCAGGCAACGTACGAAGCGATGCGGAAGGCCATCGCAGGCCTGAAGGTTCTGCCGGACGCGCTGGTCAATGACGCGGTGACGATTCCGGAGGTGGAGCTTCCCCAGGTTCCGGTGATCAAGGGGGACGCGAAATGCCTTTCTGTTGCGGCAGCCTCCATCCTTGCCAAGGTGACGAGAGACCGGATGATG
>DAIMKA010000357.1:0-1822 GCA_036721955.1 Lachnospiraceae bacterium
CATCATGAGCGGAATTCTGGCTCCGCAGCATTTCACCAGCTACATCACCGGCGACGATTCCGTCAACCGGCGTCCCATGAAACGCGTCATGGAGCCGCTCGGACAGATGGGCGCGGACATTGTCAGCATGAACGATGACGGCTGCGCTCCTCTTAAAATCACCGGAGCTCCCCTGCACGGCATCACCTTCCGGACGAAGGTAGCCTCCGCGCAGGTAAAATCCGCCATTCTCTGCGCCGGACTCTCCGCGGAGGGCGACACGACCGTCATCGAGCCCGCCGTTTCCCGTGACCACACGGAGAAGATGCTGGCCGCCTTCGGCCATGCCCCGTCCGTCACGGATCTGACCGATGAGGCCGGGCACTTTGCCGGACACAGTGTCCGCGTCTCTCCTGCCGACGAGCTGTATTCCCCGGGAGAAATCGTTGTCCCGGGAGACATCTCCTCCGCCGCCTACTTCATCGCGGCCGCGTGCCTTGTCCCGAATTCCGAGGTTCTGATCCGGAACGTCGGCATGAACGAAACCCGGGACGGAATCCTCCGGGTTGCCCGGGCCATGGGTGCAGACATCACGGTCCTGAATGAGAGCAATGCCGCCGAACCTGCGGCGGATCTTCTGGTACGGACCTCTTCTCTTCACGGCACGGTCGTGGAAGGGAACCTGATCCCCACCCTGATTGATGAAATTCCGGTCATCGCCATTATGGCTGCGGCAGCGGAAGGAACCACGGTCATCCGCGACGCCGCCGAGCTCAAGGTCAAGGAATCCGACCGGATCGCCGCCATGGCCGAGGGACTCTCCGCCATGGGCTGCCGCATCACGCCGACGGACGACGGCATGATCATTGAGGGCGGCGCCCCTCTCCACGGCGCACACATCCGCACCTTCCGGGATCACCGGATTGCCATGTCCTTCGCCGTTGCCTCCCTCATCGCAGGCGGAGACACTGTGCTGGACGATGCCTGGTGCGTTGACATCAGCTATCCCACCTTCTTCGAGGATCTGAAGAGGCTGCGGGCATAATCCCACCGTGTCAGATATATTTTGCGATGGTAGCGGTTACTTCTTCCATGTTAAATGGCTTGGAAAATTTGAAGCTGATGATTGCTGACGCCTCTTCTGATCTTGCAGATGGTCCTGTCCGTTTCCTTTTCAGGTACACTTCCCGCATCTGCTGCAGCCATTGCATGCCATCCGCATTCCGCAGGTCTGACACTTTTCTCCATAGTAAGGCCTGTACAAATTTTCCGGAGGAATGGGGTATCCCCAGTCATCGGTAAGCTGATACGGTATCGTTTTCCCCTGAAACCCAAGTCCCGACCTGTATGCCTGCTCGGACTGTGTGTTTCCCTCCAGTTGATACAGTTTGCCATCTTTTACAAATCTTCGCCCCGTGCCGCAGAAAACGAACGTTACATTGTATTCCACACATTCATCCCGGAGCGACTTCACCCACTCGTAGTGACAGGGTCTTGCACCATTATAATTCTCCCCATCACACAGCACCTGTTCGATCTGGCCGGCGGGCAGATATTTGCGGATCGAGACGGGACCGATATAGGGCGCACACATAATGCCTTTATGCTGGAACGGGAGCTCCAGCAGAATCGGTATGCGCTCGTCTGCGCGTTTCTGATTCTCACAGGTGACGTTAAACATGACGTTCTCCCAGCCCCTGCCCCAATCCCGGGGCAGATGGTCCGCCACCCGTTCCGGGCGCTTGGTCAGCAGAAAGAATTTAACATCCGGACGCCGCTTAATGATTTTCCATGCCTCATCTCTCCATGGGTCCGCTTCTTCCAAAAAGAAATCCGATGTCAT
>DAIMKA010000358.1:0-1782 GCA_036721955.1 Lachnospiraceae bacterium
CTGCATGATCGCTCCGGCAGAATTTCGGATATGAAAAAAGCCCGGAGAACAGCGTATTCCCGAGCTTTTTCTATTTTGACAACTGTCCGGTACCTGACGATTCTCCCTGCGAAACGTCTCTGTCCAATGACATTGACCGTTTCCGAAGGGACAATCAAGATGCGTTGAATCGCTGCGCATTTTCATGCAGCCGCTTCCACCTCTCTGAACCGCCGAGCACGGCGAAACTCCTTTGAGAGGAAGACGATTATTTTTCCAGCTTCTGAATGGCCGTGGCGATCCTGGCAAGGGTCTCATCCTTGCCGATGATCTCCATGATCTGCGTGGCACCTGCCGGCGTGACGGCCTTTCCGGAGACAGCGATGCGAAGAGCCCAGATCACCGTCTTGTTCTTCAGCTCCTTCTCCTCTGCATAAGCGGAAACCTTTTCAAAGAGAGCATCGTTCGTGAAGACATCCTGCGCCTCCAGAATCGGCACGAAGTCCTTCAGAATCTGCAGGCTGTTCTCCAGCGTCGCCTTCTGCTTCTTATTCTCGAACATTGCGGCATCATAGTCCGGCAGAGTCTCGAAGAAGTCCACCATCTCCTCAATGTCCGGGAACACCTCAATTCGCGTGCGGACGAGCTCCGCAATCACGTGAAGATCCAGATTCTCCTTGTGCAGTACCTTCTTCAGATACGGCTCTGCAAGGGTGTAGAATTTGTCCGGATCCATGGCCTTCAGATACTCGCCGTTCATCCAGCGGAGCTTCGTGTAGTCGAAGACCGCGGGCGATTTTCCGATGCGGTGATAATCAAATTCCTTCACGAGCTCTTCCAGAGTGAAAATCTCGCGGTCGGAATCCGGAGACCAGCCGAGAAGTGCGATGAAGTTGACCACGGCCTCCGGCAGGAACCCCTGTTCGATCAGGTCCTCATAGGAGGAATATCCGCTTCTCTTGGAAAGCTTCTTGTGATCGGCATCGGTGATCAGCGGGCAGTGAATGTACTTCGGAACCTCCCAGCCGAAGGCCTCGTACAGGCGGTTGTACTTCGGGCTGGAGGAAATGTACTCGTTGCCGCGGACCACGTGCGTGATGCCCATCAGGTGGTCATCCACGACGTTGGCAAAGTTATAGGTCGGGAAGCCGTCCGACTTGATCAGAATCATGTCGTCGAGCTCGCTGTTGTCTACCGTGATGTCGCCGTACAGCTCATCGTGGAAGGTTGTCGATCCCTCTCTCGGATTGTTCTGACGGATGACATACGGCTTTCCTGCCGCGAGATTTGCCTCGATTTCTTCCTTGGAAAGGGACAGGCAGTGTTTGTCATAGACGCTGATTTCCTTGCCGTCCACCACCTGCTTCAGACTCTCCAGTCTCTCCGGCGTGCAGAAGCAGTAATAAGCCTCGCCCTTGTCGATCAGCTCCTTCGCGTACTTCATATACAGGCCGCTCTTTACGCGCTCGGACTGCACATACGGTCCGACCGGTCCCCCGAGATCCGGCGACTCGTCGGGGATGAGACCGGTCTGCTTCATGGTGCGGTTGATGATGTCCACCGCGCCCTCTACGTAGCGCTCCTGATCGGTATCCTCAATGCGGAGGATAAAATCTCCGTCCTCGTGCTTGGCAATCAGATAGGCATACAGAGCCGTGCGAAGATTGCCGACATGCATTCTTCCGGTCGGGCTGGGTGCGTAACGTGTTCGGATTTTTACTGACATGATTTTCTCTATCCTTTCTGTTCACAGACCGGGAAAACACGGTCTGTGTAATTGATGATCTGTGCGCTTCCCGCGGG
>DAIMKA010000359.1:0-1781 GCA_036721955.1 Lachnospiraceae bacterium
CAGCGGAACGATCGCCATGAAACATCTACAGATGCTGTCACTTAGTGAAACAATCGCCATTCCCCCAAATCAGGCAGTCTCTCCCGGCCAAATGCTCCTCGTGAAACCGTCTCAGTTGAAGTTAAAGAAATGATGAATCAGCCGGTATCCCTCCACCGACAGGAACCTTGCCCCTTTGGCGTCGCTTCCCACGAAGGTTCCGAAGACGCCGTGGCGCATTCTCGCGAACAGCCAGTAGTCGCAGCGCTTCAGGTAGTTCCACATGTCATCCTTCATTTTCACATGTTCCTTGGTATTGGAGATCATCGCGAGAATCGAAGAGATGGTCACAATGATTTCCAGATAATTGTACATGTATGCCTTCAGAGCCCGGTGTTTCTTCATTTTCTCCTGAATGAGCGGCATCGTGTAGTAGGCGATCATGATCCGGGTGACCTTGATCTGCTGGTCGAGACGCGAGATCATGACCCGCTCGTTGACCGACTGATCCTGTCTGCCGATGTAGTAGCAGTACAGGTTGACGTTCATGTAATACATTGTCTGGACGAACGGAAGCGGGCGGAAGACATAAATATTGTCCACATAGAAGCAGTGCTCCGGCAGCCGCATGTCACACTCCTTCAGAAGTCCCGTGCGGTAAATGACTGAGTGCATCAGAATATAGCTTCCCTTGTGAAATCTTGTTCACCGGGAGTGCGTTCTCATAATGGATGACCTTCGGCTTCTCCACGCCTTCCTTCATATATGTGTAGTTGCAGATCATCATATCCGGGCACTGCTCCGCTCCGGAAAATTCCTGCAGCTTGTCCAGGACCTTCAGAAAGGCATCCTTGTCCAGCCAGTCATCACTGTCCACCACCTTGTAATAAAGACCGCTCGCAAGATCCATGCCGACATTGACGCCGGACCCATGTCCGCCGTTCGGCTTATGAATTGCGCGGCAGATTCCCGGATACTCCTTCTCGTAGCGGTCTGCGATCTCTCCCGTTCTGTCCTTGGAGCCGTCGTCCACGATCAGGATTTCCACGCGGTCGCCGCCGACCAGCAGGGACTGGAGGCACCGCTCCATATAGTCCTGGGAATTGTAGCAGGGTACGCAGATACTCAGCAGTTTCATTCCGTTCTTCCTCTTCCTTTCTTGATCCGTCTCCCGGTTCCATTCGCCCGGATACTGCCTGCAGCATCCGGCTTCTCTGTTATTTTCCGCTGCCCCCGGTTACCCCCGGAGCCGTCCGCGTTCCAGCTCATACTTCTCAATGGTCACCAGACAGTCGCGAAGATCCTCATAGCGGGATACCGTCGCGCCCGGTCCCACCTCGACCCCGCAGGCAAGTGCCATGGTGTCAATCATTTCATCCGTCACGCGACCGCGCATCTCATCCAGCGCGGTCAGCTTCTCCTCGGTTGTTCTTGCATCCAGAAAGGCCTCCAGAAGCGGATCCAGCACGGCCTCGTCTTCGGCCGGCTTCTCTTCCTGAAAAGACAAATTCTCCGGATGCCCGCTGTCCGCTTCTTCTGGTTCCTGCGTGCCCTGCCGGTTCTGCACCTCTTCCGCTTCCTGCGTGCCCTGCCGGTTCTGCACTTTTTCCACTTCCTGCGTGCCCTGCCGGTTCTGTACCTCTTCCGCTTCCTGCGTGCCTTTCCGGTTATGTGCCACTTCCGCTTCCCACTCCCCGCAGTGTTTCTCTTCCTCTTCCGGCACGATCCTCTCGAAGCGGTAGCGCTGCACCGCATCCGGATACTTTTCCCGGTCCACTTCGGAAAGGAAATCATCGAGGCTC
>DAIMKA010000360.1:0-1772 GCA_036721955.1 Lachnospiraceae bacterium
CATCCGTTCTCAAACGGAAGTTATCCATTCCCTTCAGGGCGGACAGAAGCGTTTCCTGCTCCTGCTTCACCTGTTCCGCCGCCGCAAGCGATGCCGCTGCCGCCGCTTCTTCCTGCGCCTTCTGCTCCGCTGCCGCTCTCCGCGTCGTATTCACGCGGCCGATCAGGACAATGAGCACCACGATTGCCGCGACGATCACCGCCGTGACTGCCCAGATTCTCTTCGGAATCTCCGACCAGCGGATCCGCCGGAACGCTCGCTTCACCTTCCGGAAAAAGCGCCGGATCCCGCGGAATATCGAATTCAGGACATCCCCTGCCCGCCCGGAAGAAGGTGGCTGTCTGCCCGGTGTTCTTCTCTTCGCGGACCTGCGGACGTTCTGTCTGCCTCCGCGCTCTCTTTCCGCAGTCTCTTCTTCCCGGCTTCTCCTGCCAGCGGTTCCCAGACCGCGCTCCTCTGCATCCGGGCGCTTTGCCCGTTCCCTTCTCTCACCGGCGAGTTCCTCCTGCTGCCTTCTCTCCTGCCGCGGTGCTTCTCCCTCCGGTCTCTTCTTCCTCGGCATCGGAACCTCCACGCCGAGTTCGTCCAGCGTTTCCTTCCATTCCCTGAGAAGCTCCGTCTCGCCGATCTGGTTCAGATATCCCATCACGCTTCGGAACTCACCGCGGAAATTTCCCAGGCTGCAGCTCCGGATCAGGCCTTCCTCCAGCCCGTAATAGTCCGAATAGCGGTTGTCAATCGCCGCGCACAGCGTCTTGATCACAAGAGCCGGACGGATGAAATCTCCCAGTCTTGCCTCCGCGCCCTCCAGCACGTCAATCTGCCTGACGCGAAGGTCCGCCTCTCTCCGCTCCGACTCCTTCGGACTCACCCGTCTGCTGTTCCATGCCGAGCGCTGCATCGACAGATAGGTCGCGATCTCCGCATCCGTCCAGTTGTCCTGAATTCCCAGTATTTCATATAACCCCATATGCCACCTCGCATTTCCCCAGGCTGCTGCAGTAAAGGTCCGATTTCGTCATGGAGAAGACCGAAAGCGGTCCGTTTCTCTCTGAAAATCTGCATATGTTGAACTGCTATCCCATATTCAGGTTATCACACCGTGAGCGAAAAACAAGCAACGAAGCCGATTTTTGCAGTCACTTAACGAGGTAAAATCAGGTGCAAAGGTCCGGGAGTCCGCAGCGGAAAATCAGAGGATCCCGGGAGTTTCTTCCGAGGGCCGGGCTCTGTGATCTGTAACGAAACGGGAGGCCGGATTTCTTTGGAAAATGTGCGGAACCTTCAAAAATTTTGTGATGAGTTATTAATGATAACAAAGAAAAGATTCGGGGCAAGCGGACGGTCAGGCATTCCTGTTGTCCGTATGAAAAAGAGGCTGCAGGAACCCATTCCGGGAATCCCTGCAGCCTCTCCATTTTCAGATATCAGCCTGGCAGCGACAATCCGATTTCGGATTATTCACCGAAGTATCTCTTCAGAAGGCCTGCGAATGCCTTGCCGTGGCGTGCCTCATCGCGTGCCATCTCATGAACCGTGTCATGGATTGCATCCAGATTCAGTGCCTTTGCTCTCTTGGCAAGGTCAACCTTTCCGGCAGTAGCGCCGTTCTCAGCTGCTACACGAACCTCAAGGTTGTGCTTCGTCGAATCGGAAACAACCTCACCCAGAAGCTCTGCAAACTTTGCAGCGTGCTCAGCCTCTTCGTGAGCTGCCTTCTCGTAGTAGAGACCAACTTCCGGATATCCCTCGCGGAATGCTACGCGGGACAT
>DAIMKA010000361.1:0-1754 GCA_036721955.1 Lachnospiraceae bacterium
CACATTCTCGTCATCGGTATTCCCGTGGAGCGTGATCACCGCATTTTTCAGCTTTGACAGGATTTCATCCGCGGTCTGCTGAACCTCCTCCCGGCTCTGTCCCGAGAGATCCACCCCGTCCAGGGAGATTCCGCTTCTTACAGTGTCGCCCGATGTTTCCGCCAGCTCCTCTGTTGCTCCATTTTCCGTGGTTCCGGCCTCTGCCGTTCCAGTCTCTGTCGTTCCACTTTCCGTGGTTCCGGCCTCTGCTGTTCCACTTTCCGTCGTTCCGACCTCCGCCGCAGATACCGTCACGACAAGGAGCGGTACCACCATGGCGACTGCCAGAAGAATTGCAATCACCGCTGCGGCGATCTGTCTTCTTTTCTGCCGGTTTATCTTTTTAGGATTCTTTTTGTTAGACATTCTTCATTCCTGCGCCGCTCTCCGCGGTCCTGCCCTTCTTTCGATTTTTCCGTTACTTTCCACGCCCTTCACATGATTCTGCCGCTGCAGCCCCGGAGAAGGACTTGTTTCCTTAATGAATATACTGATAAATTTTTATTATATCGGTCTGCGGAAGGCTTTGCAAATTAAGCCACTCCTCTTGGTCTGTCCGTGCCGCGGAAAGCCTCCTTCTGTACGAAAGCGGCGGAGCCTCCCGTTTCCGGAAGGTTCCGCCGCTTTCTCTGAACTTTTTACTGGAAGACCGGCATGCCGTTCTCATCCCACTCCACCACGCGCTTCATTGTGTGGCGGTTCGGATCGTACAGCGGATCCTCGCAGATCAGCTTGTCCGTTGTCCGCGCATGATAGACAATGACATCTCTTCCCTCTTCATCCTTTGTGAAGGAGTTGTGGCCGGGTCCGTACAGGCCGTGCTCCTTGTCACTCTTCATGACCGGATCGCGAAGCTTCTCCCAGGATCTCGGATCCAGAAGATCGGCTCCCTGCTGCGCAATCAGAAGTCCCACACAGTAAGCCGGGCTCGTATCGCTGGCGCTGAAGGTCATGAACAGCTTCCCGTCATGCTTCAGAACGCCGGGTCCCTCGTTGACCCAGAACCCGTGCCGTTCCCAGTCATAATCCGGTGTGGTCAGAAGGACCTGCGCAGTTGCAAGCTCGTTCGCGCTCTTCATCCGCGCAATGTACAAATTGGAAATCTGCCTGCCGACGCCGACCTTCTCCGCCCAGACGTAATACCACTGCCCGGCATCCTCGAAGACCGTTGCGTCCAGAGAAAAGGCTTCAAACGAGAACGGATCGTCCTCCGACCGCTTCATCTTGCCGAGTTCTACCCAGGGATCCCGCATCGGATCCTCTCCCTCGCACTTCAGCACATAAGGCCGAAGCTTCCAGATATCGTCCTTGTCACTGCCGGCGAAGTAAATGTACCAGCCGCCGAACAGATAATGAATCTCCGGTGCCCAGATGTTGAAGCTCAGGTCTCCGGATTCATGCTTCGTCCAGACCGTTTTCTCTTCCGCATCCGCCAGATCCTCCAGATGATCCGCGCAGCGAAGAACCACACGGTCATAGGAAGGAACCGATGCCGTGAAATAATATTTCACGCCGTGCTCGCAGGTTACATACGGATCCGCCCTCTGTTCAATCCAGGGAGTATAATTGGCTTCTTTTTCCATCATGCGATTACCCGTTCCTCTCCGGCATTGCTGCCTGCTCATAATGTTTCTCTGTCCAGAATTTTATAATTCAACAGAATCGTCTTCGGCGTATAGCATTCCGAATCGATCTGGTCAATCAGTTCATTCACT
>DAIMKA010000362.1:0-1737 GCA_036721955.1 Lachnospiraceae bacterium
CATTTCTGTCCCTCGCCCGCTGAGGCAAAAGCCGGCCTGCCGCATGTGTCTCCGGACATCTGTGCTTTCCATCGCAGTTTGCCCGTTTTCTCTTCCGAAGCTCTCAGACCAGCGTGATATGCTCCTTTGCGCAGACGCGGTCAATCACGGCTTCCAGTTCCGCATCCGTGATGACGGTCACACGTCCGTTTGCGTACTGCTCGTCCACCCAGGCCTTCACGCCCTCTACAAGCGCTGACTTCTTGTCGATTCTCCGATCCTCCGGCAGGCGGTAGTAGTTGTTGATCCACAGTGCGATGCCGGCAAGACCGGAGGTATTCGTCACCGCGGAGATCGGCGGGCGCTTCAGGAACTTGCCCGTGTCAAAAATGTTGTAGATCTCCTCGTTCTTCAGCAGTCCGTCCGCATGGATTCCGGCTCTTGTCACGTTGAAGTTCTTGCCGACAAACGGCGTTCTCTCCGGAATGTGATATCCGATTTCCTTCTCGTAGTACTCCGCAAGGTCGGTGATCACCGTCGTATCCATCCCGTTCAGATCGCCGCGCAGCTGGGCGTACTCGAAGACCATCGCCTCCGTCGGCGTATTGCCTGTCCGCTCGCCAATGCCGAACAAAGAGCAGTTGACCCCGCTGCAGCCATACAGCCAAGCGGTCGTCGCATTGACCACGGCCTTGTAAAAATCATTGTGCCCGTGCCACTCCAGCTGCTCGCTGGGAACACCGGCATGCGTATGAATGGCATAAATGATGCCGGGAACCGAGCGCGGAATGACGGCACCGTTGTAGTTGACGCCGTATCCCATCGTGTCGCAGGCACGGATCTTGATCGGAATCCCGTACTCGCGCTGAAGCTTCATCAGCTCCAGGCAGAACGGCACCACATACCCGTAGATATCCGCTCGCGTGATGTCCTCCAGATGGCAGCGCGGGCTGATGCCCTGCTCCAGACAGTCGCGGACCACGGAGAGATAATGCTCCATGGCCTGCTTGCGTGTCATTTTCAGTTTCAGGAAAATGTGATAATCCGAACAGGAAACCAGAATTCCGGTCTCCTTCATGCCCATCTCGTGAACCAGACGGAAATCGTCATGGCTCGCGCGGATCCAGCTCGTCACCTGCGGAAAGTCGTAGCCGCGCTCCATGCACTTGTACACGGCGTCGCGGTCCTGTTTGCTGTACAGGAAGAACTCACAGGCCTTGATCATGCCGTTCGGGCCGCCGAGGCGGTGAAATTCATCATAGATATGAACAATCTGATCGGAAGTATACGGCGCTCTTGACTGCTGGCCGTCACGGAAGGTGGTATCGGTAATCCAGATGTCCTTCGGCATGCGCTTCGGCACGGTCCTGTCATTGAACGGGATCTTCGGAATATCCGAATACGGAAACATCTGACGGAACACATTCGGCTTCTGGACATCATCCAGAATGTACATGTGCTCTTCGATCTGAAGCAGATGATTGTCTTCATTCATGGAGACCGGACGATTTTCAAAAGGCTCTGTGACCATACCATCCTCCTTTGGATGCCTGCGCTATACAGGTATTTGATTGAATAGCATGTATAATTGTATACATCAAATACATCTGCGTCAAGAGCCTGCACGGGCTGCTGCGTCTGCATGGCCGGGCTGCTGCGCCTGCACGGTGTTCCTCGTCGCCGTCCCGCGAAGGAGACAGTGGGCCGGCTTCTTACGCTTTGCATATCCTTTCAGCACTTGTTTCATTCAGAAGTAAA
>DAIMKA010000363.1:0-1712 GCA_036721955.1 Lachnospiraceae bacterium
TCTTGCGATGATCCTGCCGCCGACCGCCGCCTGAATCGGCACCTCGAACATCTGGCGCGGAATTTCATCCTTAAGCTTCTCACACATCTTCCTGCCGCGCTCATACGCCCCGTCCTCATGCACGATGAACGACAGTGCATCCACCGGCTCCTTGTTGACGAGGATGTCGAGCTTGACCAGCTTCGACGGAACATACCCCTTCAGCTCATAGTCAAAGGAAGCATAGCCTCTGGACCTCGACTTCAGCGCGTCGAAAAAGTCATAGATGATCTCGTTCAGAGGGAGCTCGTATTTCAGCACGGCTCTTGTCTTCTCAATGTAGTCCGTGGACAGATAGACGCCGCGCCGCTCCTGACACAGCTGCATGATGGCGCCCAGATACTCCGTGGTCACCATGATCTCCGCCGAGACAATCGGCTCCTCCATGTGCTCTATCTCCGAGGGATCCGGAAGATTCGCGGGATTCGTCAGGGAAATCATCGTGCCGTCCGTCTTGTAGACATGGTACACAACGCCGGGCGCGGTCGAGATGATGTCGAGATCATATTCACGCTCCAGGCGCTCCAGAACGACCTCCATGTGAAGGAGACCCAGAAACCCGCAGCGGAAGCCGAAGCCCAGTGCCAGCGAGGTCTCCGGTTCATAGGAAAGGCTCGCATCGGAGAGCTGGAACTTCTCCAGCGCGTCCTTCAGATCCGGGTACTTCGACGTATCCTGCGGATACAATCCCGCAAAAACCATGGACTGCGCCTTTTTATAGCCGGGAAGCGCCTCTTTGCACGGGTTTTCCGCCCCCGTTACCGTGTCGCCGACCCTGGCATCGCGGATATTTTTGATGGACGCGGTAAAATAGCCGACCATTCCCGCCGAGAGCTCGTTGCAGGGGATGAACTGGCCGGGGCCGAAATATCCGACCTCCACGACCTCCTCCACCGCGCCGGTCGCCATGAATTTTACCTTCGTGCCCTTTTTGATCACACCGTCCCGCACGCGGATGAACACGATGACACCGCGGTAGGAATCATAAAGCGAATCGAAGATCAGCGCCTTCAGCGGCGCGTCGATATCGCCGGTCGGCGCGGGAATTTTCTTCACCACGTCCTCCAGCACTTCCTTGATGTTCAGGCCGTTCTTCGCCGAAATCTCCGGCGCATCCAGCGCTTCGATGCCGATGACGTCCTCGATCTCCTGCTTCACCTCCTCCGGTCTCGCACTCGGCAGATCCACCTTGTTGATGACCGGGAACACGTCCAGATTGTGCTCCATCGCCAGATACACGTTCGCCAGGGTCTGCGCCTGGATGCCCTGCGTGGCATCCACGACCAGAATGGCACCGTCGCAGGCTGCAAGAGAGCGTGACACCTCGTAGTTGAAGTCCACGTGTCCGGGCGTGTCGATCAGGTTGAAGGTGTACTCCTGTCCGTCATCCGCGTGATAAATCAGGCGGACCGCCTGGGATTTGATGGTGATGCCGCGCTCCCGTTCCACGTCAATGTTGTCCAGAACCTGCTCCTTCATCTCGCGCTCGGTCAGGACACCGGTCATCTCGATCATCCGGTCCGCCAGCGTGGATTTGCCGTGATCAATGTGCGCCACAATGCAGAAATTGCGGATTCTCTTCTGTGCTTCTCTGGAATTGTCTACTGTCTGCTCCATTGTTACCTTTCTGTGCCGCGTTTTTTGCGGCACCCCGAGGAGAAATGCCCGAATGG
>DAIMKA010000364.1:0-1694 GCA_036721955.1 Lachnospiraceae bacterium
CACGATCAGAATCAGCATGCGTCTTCCGTTTCCTCCGCTGCCTTCTTCAGTTCCTGCAGCGAAAGATTCCCTCCGAAGAGATCCAGTGCGCTTCCAACGGTCACATCCATCTGCCCTCCGGACAGCGAGGCGATTGTCCGAAGATCCGAAACAGCATGGACGCCTCCTGCATAGGTCACCGGAAAGCCACTCTTCTTCTGCCAGCTTCCGAGGAGCTCCACCAGCTTTTCCTCAATGCCGGACCGTTTTCCCTCCACATCCGCGGCATGAATCAGGAATTCATCGCAGAAGCCCGCAAGGAAATCCAGGGTTTCCGCAGAAATGACCAGATTGGTCAATTTCTGCCAGCGGTCCGTCACCACTGCATAGGAGCCGTTCTCCTGCCTTCTGCAGGAAAGATCCAGAACCAGATGGGCCTTGCCGGCCGCCCGCACCATTTCATCCAGATGGCCGCGGTCCAGATTTCCGTCCCGGAAGACATAGCTTGTCACAATGACGTGCGAGGCCCCGGTCTGAAGAAAATCCTCTGCCGTATCCGGCGTGATGCCTCCGCCGGTCTGCATTCCCCCGGGATACTCGCGCAGGGCGAGCAGCGCCTGCCGCCGGTCCGCCGCATAGGCCTCTTCCTCTCTGACCGGATTCAGCAGAATGATGTGCCCGCCCGGGAGATTCTCCCTCCGATAGACCGACGCGTAATAATCCGCATCCTTCGCCGCCACAAAATTCTCCTGCAGCGCTTCCGCAGCCTCAGCGCCGGCCGCTCTGCTTTTTGCAGCGGAAGCCGTTTTCTCCTCGTATTCCGTGTGACAGGAAGATTCATCCCGCAGGGAACTCCCCACGATCTGCTTCACCTTGCCGTCATGAATGTCAATGCAGGGCCGGATTCTCATGCCAGTACATCCTGCATGTCATAGAGCCCGGCTTCTTTTCCTGCCAGATATTTGGCCGCCGCGATCGCACCCTTGCCGAAAATGGCACGGCTGTAGGCCATGTGCGAGAATGTGACGACTTCGTCCTGTCCCGCAAAAATCACGACGTGATCGCCCACGATGGACCCTGCGCGGACGGAGCTGATTCCGATCTCGTTCTTCGGCCGCTTCTCCCTTCGTCCGCTCCGGTCATAGACGTAATCGCACTTCTCCTCCAGTGAATCGTTGACCGCGTCCGCAAGCGCCAGGGCAGTGCCGCTGGGCGCATCCAGCTTCTGGTTATGGTGCTTTTCCACGATCTCGCAGTCAAAACCGGCGGCCGAAAGCTTCGGTGCAGCCTCCTTCAGAATGTTCAGCAGGAGGTTGATGCCGATCGACATGTTTGCGGATTTGAGGACCGCCGTCTTCTCCGCAGCCTTGTGAAGCTTTTCCATCTGCTCTCCGGAAAGGCCGGTCGTGCAGACGACAACCGGCAGCTTCTTCTCCCCGCACCAGTCAAGGAGATGATCCACCGCGCCCGCGTTCGAGAAATCAATGACCGCGTCCGCGTCTTCCCGCACTTCCTCCAGGCTGTGGTAAACGGGATAATCCGCATAGGCCTCGCCGCGCGCATCCACGCCGGCGACAATCTTTACGGATTCGTCCTTCTCCGCCAGCTCCGTGATCATATGTCCCATCCGGCCGCAGCAGCCGTGCATCAGAATTTTTACCATATTTATACCTCACTGAGGCAAAATCCGCGATACCAGAGAGAATTTCGCGAAG
>DAIMKA010000365.1:0-212 GCA_036721955.1 Lachnospiraceae bacterium
CATCATATACTTCATCTTCTGCTTCATCAACGGATTCACCGGAGGCTTCGGCATCTGTCTCGGTCAGAGGTTCGGCGCCCGCGATGAAGTCGGGATGAGAAAGAGTATCGCCGTTTCCACCTTTCTGTGCGCAGCTTTTTCCGTTCTGTTAACGGCAGCCTGCTGCGGACTGGCGCATCCGATTCTTCACTGGATGCAGATTCCGGAGGACA
>DAIMKA010000365.1:222-888 GCA_036721955.1 Lachnospiraceae bacterium
GCTCAGCGTTGGTTTCACTGTGATTCTGACGCTGATCTGCTGTCTGGGCGCACACCGGATTCTGCGATTGATGCAGATTCCGGAGGACATCTATGCGCAAGCCTATGCCTACATGTTCGTCGTCCTTGCCGGAACCGGGGCAACCGTGTACTACAACATGATCTCCAACATTCTCCGTGCGCTCGGCGACAGCCGGACTCCGCTTTACTTTTTGATTTTCTCTTCCCTGCTGAATATTGTGCTGGATGTTATTTTCATTCTTCCTCTTCATATGGGAGTCGCCGGAGCTGCCCTTGCCACGATTCTGGCGCAGTTTCTGTCCGCTGCTTTCAGCAACATCGTCGGATTCCGGCATTTTTCAATCCTTCATCTGAGAAAAGAGGACTTTCACGATCTGAGAGAGCCTGCCCTCCGCCACCTGAAAACAGGTTTTCCCATGGGATTTCAGATGTCGGTCATGTGCATCGGACAGCTTGCCATGCAGGCTGTCGTCAATTCCATAGGGACTGCTGCCGTCGCCGGTTATACTGCCGCGACCAAGGCGGACCAACTGTCCGTCCTCGTCAATAACGCCATGATGACGGCGATCTCCAATTATGTGGCGCAAAATTACGGCGCAGGACTGACACAGAGAATCCGGGGCGGCGTGCGCGCTTCGCTGCTCCA
>DAIMKA010000365.1:926-1666 GCA_036721955.1 Lachnospiraceae bacterium
GGGAATTCTTCTGATGCGGCATCCGATCGTCGAGCTCTTTCTGGATGCCCCTTCACAGGAAATTTACGCGTACTCCGACGGATATCTGCTCGGCATTGCCCCTTTTTACTTTATTCTCGGACTCCTTGCGGTTTATCGCACCTCCATTCAGAGCATGCAGAACA
This sequence comes from Lachnospiraceae bacterium, assembly GCA_036721955.1. Lineage (GTDB taxonomy): Bacteria > Bacillota > Clostridia > Lachnospirales > Lachnospiraceae > CAG-791. Next base: position 1,091 of record DAIMKA010000365.1, read on the forward strand.
GCTGGGCTCCTTTCGCTGCCTGCATGATTGAACTTGTCATGCGGCTTGCGGCAACTCTGGTTCTCACGTCTGTGCTCGGATATACCGCCGTCTGCATCGCCAGTCCGCTCGCCTGGGCGGGAGCTTGCGCTCTTCTGATTCCGGTGTATTTCCACATGATGGGAAAAAGTGCTGATTCCGCTTGCGCTAAAACCATCCGGCGGCACCAGGCAGGCTCATCTGAGTGAAAATGAAACTCCCAGAGGAATAGCCGCATGATCATGTGGCGACAGAAATGGACAGAACCAGCCGTCGGAATTCATTCAGAATTATCCTGTTTCCATGAACGATCAGGTTCCCCAGACCCGGATCAGTCTTCCGACTCCTTCCCGGATCTCTTCTTCTGTCAGGGCCGCATAGCCAAGGAGAATGGAAGGCGATGCCTTCTGTCCGTCCGGAAGCCCCTGCGGAAGATTCTGCTCCGACATCGGGTACACCCGGATCCCCGCTTTCCTGGCCGCCGCCGCAAGTTCCTGCTCCAGCCGGACAATCCACTCCTGACCGTCCTGTCCTTTTTCCGCAGCCGTCTCCTGTTCT
>DAIMKA010000366.1:0-1634 GCA_036721955.1 Lachnospiraceae bacterium
GTTCCTGAAGCTGACGGCCCTCGGGACCTACATCCAGTCGGTCGGCATCAACTCGAGAGCGGCCCGGATTTCCGGAATCAACTCCACGATGATCTGCTTCATCTGCTATGTGATCTGCGGACTGTGCGCAGGAATCGCCGGAGTGGTGGCTTCTTCCCGTATTTACTCGGCGGACTCCAACAACATCGGCCTGAACTATGAGCTGGATGCCATTCTGGCAGTCGCTCTGGGCGGCAATTCCCTCGGCGGCGGCAAGTTCAATATGGCGGGCTCCATCATCGGTGCCTATACGATCCAGGCGATCACGACCACCCTTCTTGCCATGGGTGTTTCCACGGACCAGGCACCGGTGATCAAAGCCATCATCGTTGTTCTGATCGTCGTTGTGCAGTGCCCTGTTTTCAAGAAGTACATGGCAGGACGCGAGGCGAAGAAGACCGCGGCTCTGCTGGCAAAGGGAGGCAGTCATGAATAAGAAAAAGCTGAAAAATATGAACGGCAATACGGTGCTGCTGATCATCACCATTGCCCTGTTCGTTGTCATGTACCTGATCGGCTGCGGGATCTATGCGGGAAAAGGCTTTACGCATCTGCAGACGTTCCTGAACATTCTGATTACCAATGCGGGCCTGATCTGCGTGGCCTGCGGCATGACCTGCGTCATGCTGACCGGCGGCATTGATATTTCCGTCGGAGCCCTGATTGCGATGGACTGCATGATCCTGGCCTATGGAATGGGCGTGAAGGGATATCCGGCGGTTCCCATGGTTCTCTTCATCCTCGGCATCGGCATTGTCTTCGGCGCGGTACAGGGATTCCTCATCGGATATCTGAACATTCAGCCCTTCATCATTACGATGGCCGGAATGTTCTTTGCAAGAGGCATGACCGCCGTCATCTGCACGGATCAGATTTCCATTACGGAAGCGGCCAACAGCACGTTCTATAAGTGGGCCAACGCGAAAATCAATCTTCCCGCCTTCCTCGGCTATGCGAACAAGAAGGGAAAAATGATTGTTCCGTTCATCCGTCCCTCGGTTGTGATCGCGCTGATCGTCGTAATTGCCATTTTCGTCATCCTGAAGTACACCCGGTTCGGCCGTTCTCTGTACGCAGTGGGCGGCAACGAAATCTCCGCCACCATGATGGGCCTGAATGTCCGGAAGGTGAAGATGAGAGCCTACATCCTGTCCTCCTTCCTGTGCTCCATCGGAGGAATCTGCTACTGCCTGAACACGATGTCCGGTTCGGTGCAGCAGGCACTCGGCTTTGAAATGGATGCCATCGCTTCGTCCGTCATCGGCGGAACGCTCCTGACCGGCGGTGTCGGCAACGTCATCGGTTCCCTGTTCGGCGTTCTGATCAACGGAACCATTTCCACCCTGGTCACGACGAACGGAAAGCTCCTGAGCTCCTGGTCGAACATCATGACCGCGGCGCTCCTGTGCTTCTTCATTATTCTGCAGAGTATCTTCGCGTTCCTGAAGAACCGGAACAAGTAAGGCGGAAGCGGAATCGCGAACAGAAAAACGGCGGGCGCGGGAGTACTTTGAAACAGGTGCAGAAGTGCTCTGCAGGAACGATATGAATGCGGGAGGGGGATCTGGTCCCCCTCCCGCATTTTTGCCCGGCTG
>DAIMKA010000367.1:0-1168 GCA_036721955.1 Lachnospiraceae bacterium
GTGACAATCTGCCAGGTTTTCAGCCGGACCGCATTCATCTGGCTGATATTCTTCCTTCGACGAATTTCCCGGAAGACCTCCCTCTTCAGGAAGGAAGGGGCGGTCAGCATGCCGTTTTGCTCTGTGTCCGCAATCAGCCGGTCCAGCTCCTCGTCATTCGGGTAGGACAGCTCCGCCGTCTTATCCCCCGCTGAGGCAAAATCCGTAAAGACAGTTTTGCCGAATGCATCAGCCTTGTCCGTCTCCGGGAAATCTTTCCGCATTTCTTCAGGACGGTTTCCGGATTCCCGCGAATTGTCGTTTGCGACGGGCAGGTTGTATTCTGTATGTGTCCGCGTCATATCGTGCTCTTCCTCCTTCCTTCCGATATCGTTCTTCCGGAACATTCTCCGGTCCTTTCTCCCGAAAAATCCTCCCGGTAGATGGTTCGCAGCATTTCCCGTGCACGGTAAATCTGTGTACTGACTGTCTTGGAGTTCATCCCCAGTTCTTCCGCGATCTCAGCCGTTGACTTTTCCTGATAGAAATACAGCCAGGCGATCCGGTCATACGGAGGCTTCAGGGCTTCGCAGCGCTTCCGCAGCACCTCTTTGACATTTCGCTCCAGAATCTCGCTCTCCGGTGTTCCATGCCTATCCGGCTGCTGATCCAGAATCTCCGTTTCCTGAGGCTGTGTCCGGTGCCCGGCCGACCGCAGATAATCAATGCAGCGGTTGGTTGCGATCCGGCAGAGCCATCGTTTCTCCGCTCCCGGCGGGGCATCCGCGTGATGCCGGAACGCCGCAAGGAAGGTATCCTGTGTAAGATCCTGAGAAGCGAAATAATCCGTTGTCATTTTGTAGCAAATGGAGAAGATCAGATTCTGATACTCATCCATCCACTGTGACAGTTTCTCTTCTGCGCTCGTTCCGGCTCACCTCCCCTCTTGGTTTATCCCATCGCTGCGTCCTGTTTCTGGTGTCCGTCTTCCGGTCCCCGTCTTCGTGCGCAGCACTCTCGATGCATCTGTAAATCATAACGTAAGCCCCGATGAATTTTCTTCACCCCCCTGCCGGATTTCCAAAATTCCATCAAAAATGCCTGATCCTCGGCATTTGGGGATCAGGCACTCACGCTGCTCTGCAGTTATTCTTTTTTATTTCTGTAAAAGGAACGTTGCCTTCTCCTG
>DAIMKA010000367.1:1178-1625 GCA_036721955.1 Lachnospiraceae bacterium
TTAATTTTCTTTTGAACGCAGTTTCTGCGGCCTCATACCGGTACTGTGAACAATACGCAAAAGGTGCCTGATCCTCTGGATTTCGGATCAGGCACCTCTCATGGCCTTCGATTATTTTGTTTGGAATCCGCTCTTACAGAACCAGGCTCGGAGCAGTATAAACTCTTGCCAGGAGCTCCTGGTTCAGCGCGTACAGTCCCTTCGGATCAGAACCGAACAGCTCAAACTTTTTGATGAGATCTTCCGCGTTTTTCTCTTCTTCACCTTGTTCCTTCACGAACCAGTCAAAGCACTGCATGGTGCGGTAATCATGCACCGCGTCCGCCGCCTGATAGATGGCATTGATGAGGCTTGTGACATAGCATTCATGTTCCAGGCCGAACTTCAGCGGATCGTCCAGCTTCTCATAGGTTTTATCCGGTTTCGCAACCGCATCCAGCGTGACGG
>DAIMKA010000368.1:0-719 GCA_036721955.1 Lachnospiraceae bacterium
GCGGACGGATCCTGGTATGTCTATGTGTTCACGCGGCATGAGAATGACTACACACAGCTTTATGTGGTAAATGCGGCGGACGGCACCTGCGATCAGGAACGCTCTGCGGATCTTACGGTTCCGGCGGAATTTTCTTCCTGGTGGACGGAGGATAATGAGAACTGGTCATCCACCTGGCAGATGGCCTTTACGGATCCTGCGCACTTTCATCTCGGCGAGCGGACCGATCTCCTTGGAACCGGTACAGTGTACCGCACCTATGCTGTCGACGGGGACGGATATCCTGTTTCGGATGAGCCATACTTTTTCTCGGCGTCCTCCTATGCGCTGAAAGCGTTGAAGGACATTCCCTGTCAGCTGGTGGATCAGGAAGGCAATGTCACGGGCGACGGTGTGATTCCGAAGGGAAGCTTTGTGCACGTCCTTCGCACGGACAATGATTCCATCTGCGATCTGCAGGAGGTGGATGCCTCTCTGGTCACGAAGGGCGGGGAGGAAGGCTGGTATTCCTACACGCTGAGTCAGCCGGTCCTTCCGGATTACAGCAGGAAGATTTACCGCCTCACCGTCGACCGGCAGGATTATCCCGCAAAGATCAACGGCGCGGATGAAGATACCCTGCTGGAGGGAATCCTGTACGCAGGATGAATGTGCCCTGTGAAACTGCGGGAAATCCCTGTGCCGGAAAAACGATGAAAACCGGACCGGCTGATGATCAG
>DAIMKA010000368.1:729-1621 GCA_036721955.1 Lachnospiraceae bacterium
GGGAAATCTGAAATGGATTTCCCGGGCCTCTCTGTCGGTATGTTCCAAATTGCACTGCTTTCTGACAACATGTTCCAAATCGTGCTGCCTTCTGACGGCTGCCTTACTTCCTTATTGATTGGTGCAGCATTCCGGATTGCCTCGCGGGCAATGAAGCGAATCCATGTATGGCAGGAGTCTTTGATTTCCGCAGCGGACCGGACACATATGAAACGAAATGCAGTGTCAGCGGTCGCTCAGATGTCCGCATTTTCCTGAAGCGGAGCGACCTGTCTGCGGTAGACCCTCCGGAAGAAAAGAAGGGAGAGCATCAGCGAGACGAACTCGGCAATCAGGAAGCACCACCATACGTTGTTGACGTTTCCGGTGAGTGACAGAAGCCAGGCGACCGGAATCAGGACAATGAGCTGACGCCCCAGAGAGACGATCAAGGAATAGAAGCTCTGACCGAGCGCCTGGAAGATCGATCCCATGACAATGCCGCAGGCGGCAAGTGGGAAGTGCACGGCGATAATCCGGAGAGCCTGTGTTCCCATTGCCATCATATCGGGCGAAGCATTGAACATCTTCAGAAGAACACCGGGAATCAGCTCGAAGGTGATGGTGCCGCATACCATGATGCAGACGGCGAGGAGCAGCGCAAAGCGGAGAGCCTGGTCAATCCGGGATTTCTTCCTGGCTCCGTAGTTGTAGGCAAGAACCGGGATGAGGCCGTTGTTCAGTCCGAAGACCGGCATGAAGAAGAAGCTCTGGAGCTTGAAGTATACGCCGAATACAGCGGCCGCTGTGGTGGAGAAGCCGACCAGAATCAGGTTCATGAAATAGGTCATGACGGATCCGATGGACATCATGAGGATGGAAGGTACACCGACGTAGTAAATCTTGCCGATGA
>DAIMKA010000369.1:0-1617 GCA_036721955.1 Lachnospiraceae bacterium
GCGGCCTGTGCGAAGGCCTGGATCATATAATAAGAGAAATACTCGAAATTCAGCGCGGCAGCGGCTCCCGCCACCGCATTGGAGCCGAAGCTGTTGATGGCCGCCTGTATGAACACATTGGAGAAACAGAACACCGCCCCCTGCACCCCGGCAGGAAGTCCGATGGCAAAGACCCGGCTGCAGTAATCCCGCCGGAGCGAAAGCTTCCTCCACCGGAACCGGAACGGCTCATCCTCCGTCTGCAGGCACCGCATCACCATCAGAGCGCTGATCGCCGTGGAAATATCCGTTGCCAGAGCAACTCCTGCGACACTCATGCGGCAGGCAATCACGAAGAACAGATTCAGCACCACGTTCACCGCGCCGGATAACAGCAGCGCATACAGCGGCCGCTTCGTGTCGCCTTTCGCCCGCAGGATGGCAGCACCGAAATTATAGAGCATCAGGAACGGGCTTCCCAGAAAATACAGTCTCAGGTACTCCACCGCAAGATCCAGGACATCCTCCGGCGTGTCAATCATCTGAAGGAGAGGCTTTGCAATTCCCTGCCCGATCACCAGCATCAGGACGCCGGACAAAAGCGCAATCGTGATGACGGTATGAATGGCTTCTTCAATCCGCTTCTTCTCCCCCATGCCGATGTAGCTCGCAATCAGTACGTTCGCGCCGATCGACAGCCCCGTGAACAGGCTGACGAACAGACTGATGATCTCGCCATTGGTTCCCACGGCAGCAAGCGCTCTTGCATTGTCAAACCGCCCCACCACCGCAGTGTCCGCGGAATTAAAAAGCTGCTGCAGAATGCTGCTGGCCGCAATCGGCAGAGAGAACAGCACAATGTTCTTCCCAAGCGGTCCGTGCAGCATGTCCATCTGCTGTGATTTTCTCTTTGCTGACATTCTTGTCTCTCTTACTCCGCCGCGCTTTGCCGTCCTCATCTGTGTAACTGCTCCTCCAGAAAGGCCTTCAGGAATTTCTGCATCTGATCCAGATGGAAATCATAGCAGTGCGTATCTCCCGGAATCACATCGAGTCTGCAGTCCGTGTAGCGCTTTGCTGCTTCAATGGATGTACGGATCGGAACGGCCTCGTCCGCATCTCCGTGAATGATGCACACCGGTCCGTGATAACGGTCGATCTCATCTTCCACGTGGAGAGTCTGTGCCGCCCGGATGTAATCTCCCTTCAGTCTCCGGCCTTCCTCCCATTCCAGAACCTCCGGAATGTGTGCCGGATCAAACGAGTGTCCCAGAAGGCTTCCTTTTCTTGCCTCCTCCGGAATCTGCAGCGCCGGAGAGAGCGGAATCAGCGCCTTGAAATCATCCGGCCGCATGCCCGCGAGAAGAACCGCAAGGAGCCCTCCCTGCGAATGACCGCACAGATACAGATCCGTCACAAAGTCCAGACCTTTCACATAGTCCATGACCGCCAACGCTCCGGTCACCCATTTATACAGGGTATGATCTTCGAACTTCCCGTCACTTCCCCCGTGCCCGTAGGATTCCACACGAAGAACGGCAATTCCGCTCTCCAGCGCCGTGTCCGCCGCTGCGAGGATGTGCGTTTCCTCCATGTGCCCGGTAAAACCGTGGAACAGCAGCATCAGCGGGCCCTTCC
>DAIMKA010000370.1:0-1592 GCA_036721955.1 Lachnospiraceae bacterium
CCGGACGAGCGTTTCCAGCCCCGCATCGCCGAGCTTGTACTGGAACGGATGGGCCAGAACCGGAATTCCGTGGAAGCGGAGCAGAAACTCAACGGCCTTCTTCGGGGTGATTTTCTCACGCGGAACGAAGAACGGGCAGTCGTCGCCGATGTACTTGTCGAAGGCCTCCTTCAGGCTGGAAATGGCACCCTTTTTCAGGAGGAATTTCGCCATGTTGGCGCGGGTCACGATGGCCCCCGGATTGTCGGCCATCAGCTCGTCGTAGGGGATCGGGAGACCGGCGGCGCACATCATGTCGCACATCTTCCGGTTGCGCTGATCCCTTGCGTCGGAGAACTCCTTCACCTGGCGGCGGAATTCGGGATCCTTGTAGTCGTAGAAGAGCCCGACGATGTGTACGTCCTTCTCGAGATACTTCGTGGAGAGCTCAATGCCGGGAATGACCTCAACATCCGTTCCGGCAGCGGCCTCCATGGCCTCGTCGATGCCGATGGCGGTGTCATGATCCGTCAGGGCAAACGCGGAAAGTCCCTTTTCCTGTGCAATCTGAACCAGCTGCGACGGCGTGAAGGTGCCGTCGGAGCGCGTGGAATGTGTGTGCAGATCTACTATTTTCATGTAAATTCTCCCCAAAAGCGAAAATACGAAAATGATTTGGAATACACTTCCCTATCATAACAGAAAAGAGGTGCCGCAGGCACCTCTTTCCGGGGATATTCAGAAAGCACCGCGGCTTCACGGTTCTGACAGCCGGTTGCAGCCGTTCCAAAAACACCCGCAGCGGCACGATTTCTGACGTAAGTCAACATGAGTGCCGCGCGGGTGTTTTTATAAGGTGGCGCCTTCCGACTGATTATTCTGTGTCCTCGGAATTGTCGCCGTCGGCGCTGGTGTCCGCCACATAGACGGTGCGCTTTCTTGCGTCCGCATCCTGCTCGAGATACGTGTCGTAATCGGTGTCCTTGTCGATGATTCCGCCGCCGGGCAGGATCTCGATGATCCGGTTCGCCGTGGTCTGAACGACCTGATGGTCGCGGCAGGCGATCAGTTCAACGCCGGGGAACTTGATCATGCCGTCGTTGAGGGCGGAGATGGATTCCATGTCCAGGTGGTTCGTCGGCTCATCGAAGATCAGGCAGTTCGCGCCGCTGATCATCATGGAAGAGAGCTGGCAGCGGACCTTCTCGCCGCCCGAGAGAACCTTGACCTTCTTGACGCCGTCCTCGCCGCGGAAGAGCATCCGGCCGAGGAAGCCGCGGACATAGGTGACATCCTTGATCTGGGAGTAGCCGGTCAGCCACTGCGTGATGTCCTCCTCGGTGTTGAAGAGCTCGGTGTTGTCCTTCTTGAAATAGGACTGCGAGGTAGTGACGCCCCACTTGTAGGTGCCGCTGTCGGGCTCCATGTTGCCCATCAGAATTTCGAAGAGGGCGGTCTTTGCCTGCTCCTGGGAGCCGACGAACGCGATCTTGTCATCGTGCTTGACGACAAAGGAGACGTCGTCGAGGAGCTTGACGCCGCCGATGGTCTTCGTCAGGTGCTCCACGGTCAGAACCTCATTGCCGATCTCGCGGTCGGGACGGAAGTCGATG
>DAIMKA010000371.1:0-1209 GCA_036721955.1 Lachnospiraceae bacterium
CGGCTGCCACATTCGGCAAAACCGCCTTCGCGGATTTTGCCTCAGTGAGGTATAACAATGATTGTTCACGGAAACCGGAATCATGTGATCGGTGAGCGGAATTTTCTGATTTACGGGCAGTTTATCGAACATTTTCATCGTCAGATTTATGGAGGAATTTATGATCCGTCCAGTGAATTTGCGGATGCAGACGGCTTCCGGACAGATGTACTGGAAGCCATGAGGAGGATCCGGGTTCCCATTCTGCGGTGGCCGGGCGGCTGCTTTGTCTCCTCCTATGACTGGGAGAAGGGAGTCGGGAAGGAGCGGATCCCTGTTTTTGATAAAGCATGGAGAGTGGAGGAACCCAATACATTCGGGACGGATGAGTATATCAGGCTGTGCAGAAAGGTCGGCTGCGAGCCGTATATCTGCACGAATGCAGGGACCGGCACGGCAGAAGAGATGAGCAACTGGCTGGAATACTGCAATCTGGATCATGAAGGTCAATATGCACGAAGACGGATTGCGAATGGTCACACGGATCCGTACCATGTCCGGTACTGGAGCATCGGGAATGAGAATTACGGCTTCTGGGAAATCGGTGCGAAAGAGAGACAGGAGTGGGGAAGTCTGGTGCGGGAAGCGGCCAAGATGATGAAGCATGTCGATCCGGACATTGAGCTGACGGCGGCAGCGCTGGCCGACCTTGACTGGACGCTTCAGCTTCTGAAATCTGCCGCGCCGTTTCTGGACTGGATTTCTCTCCACGGATATTGGGATGAGATTCATGAGACGAATGCTGCCGCGGAATACGAGCCGTGCATGGTGTATACGGAATCGGTTTCGGATCAGGTGGACAAGGTACGCGGGCTTCTGACCGCCCTCGGCCTGCAGAAGAAAATCCGCATTGCCTTCGATGAGTGGAATCTGAGGCAATGGTATCATCCGGGCGTGCATAATCTGGTTCAGTCCGACGATCCTTCTTATTACATCGGGGAAAGGGACCGGAATGACGACAATTCTCTTTATACCATGGCGGATGCGGTGTTCAGCGCCTGCTTCCTGAACATGTGCCTGAGAAACTGTGATCTTGTCGGAATGGCGGGCTTTGCGCCGACCGTGAATACAAGAGGCTGTATCTATACCTATGACAAGGGAATTGTTTGCCGCAGCACGTACTATGTATTTGACCTGTATGTTCATTATCTGGGGGACACCGTCTTGAAC
>DAIMKA010000371.1:1286-1576 GCA_036721955.1 Lachnospiraceae bacterium
TGCGGCGTCACTGGTGAACAAAGAGAAAAATTCCCCCTGTGAAATCGAACTGGAGCTGGAAGGAGAGTGCGGAGACGCCGTCCTTCACTATATCGAGGGAGAAAGTGCAGAGGATTACAACGATATCGGCAGGAACCACATCGGAATCAGAGAGAAAAAACTGGGCCGTTTTGAGAACCGGATGCGGATCACTCTTCCGGCACACAGTGTCTGTGTTCTGTCAATCGGCCAGGAATCCGGCAGTCCGCTCCTTCCATGAGGAAGCAGTCTGCGGGGTATAACGGTGATCC
>DAIMKA010000372.1:0-1576 GCA_036721955.1 Lachnospiraceae bacterium
CACCGGAAAAATCACCTGCTCCCTTGTGAGGCCGTAGTTGTGAAGATAGCCGAGGTTCCGGTCAAACCAGTTGTCCTTCTGAAGCTCCTCCAGGTTCTCGCCCAGCGTCTTTCCGGTCACCGTCATGACATCCAGGTCCAGATAATCCCGCAGCATCCACTCCACCATCGGAACGCCGCCCGCAAACCAGAAGCTCTCCGTCAGCTGGGATCCGGACGGGTAAATGTTGCCGATGTGCGGAATCTGGTGGTTGATCTCATCAAAGAGCTCAATCGGAAGGTCCACGCCCGCCTCCCGCGCGATGGAGGGCAGATGGAGCGTTGCGTTGGTGGAGCCGCCGATCGCGGAGTGCACCACGATGGCATTGCGGAAGGCAGCAGGCGTCAGAATCTTGTCCGGCGTCAGTTCCCTTTCGGCAAGCTCCATAATTTTACGACCCGCCTCACGGGAATACTGCAGAAGATCCCGCATCGTTGCCGGAACCAGCGCAGCTCCGGGGAGCGTGAGGCCCAGAGCCTCCGCAACGCACTGCATGGTCGAGGCCGTTCCGAGGAACGCGCAGGCTCCCACGGAGGGGCAGCCCGTCAGCTTGAAATCCCGGATTTCCTGCGGCGTGATCGCTCCGTCCCGCTTCTCCCGAAGAGAGATGTCGCCCGCCACAATGGAAGTCGTCATATCCGGGCCGGGGCGCATGGATCCGCCCGGCATGAAAATCGCAGGCACATTCAGCCGCGCGATGGCCTTCAGATGCGCCGGAATCGACTTGTCGCAGCTGGACGCCATGATCACACCGTCCCACGCGACCGCACTTCCGTGAATCTCCACCATGTTCGCAATGGCTTCCCGGGAAGCCAGCACATAGTTCATTCCATCGCCGCCCTGCGTACATCCGTCGCAGATGTCCGTTGCGTAATATTTTGCCGGCTTTCCGCCCTTCTCATAGACGCCGTATACGGCCTGCTCCACCATCTGATTCAGATGATAACTTCCAGGATGTGAATCGCCGTACACACTTTCGATCATAATCTGCGGCTTCCGGATGTCCTGATCATCCCAGCCCGTGCCCATATCCAGAGCATCGAACTGCGCCCAGAATCTGCGCTCCTCTGCGCTTCTTTGCTTCATATATTTTTCCTTCCTGCTGCGTTTTTAACAGTTCAGCACATCTCGAATTTCCTTGTGGAAATCCTCGATGCGGCTGGCCAGAGCCCCTTCGGGGCTTGGCCGCAGGGCAATTTCTTGCGAGAATATGCCCGCAAGCGGTCTATTCTCGTAAAAATTGCCCTGTGCTGAACAGATACACATAATTTATCCCGATTTCCTTTCAAAATACTTTCACCCGTTGCGGACTTTTTGCTATAAGTTGCGGTTAGCGTCTTCCGTTTTTGCCAAGAAGCCGTCCGAGGGAGACCGGAAAGTGCCCGGTTTCCTCAAAAAAATGGCATGGGAACAATCGTGGCATGTTACACTGTATATGTTTCACGCCCGTTGTCCGAAGGTCGTTTTTATAATCCAATCTTTCCGGATCCTCTTCCCGGACCATTCCGGCCAGGCATCAAGGATCACAGCACAGGAG
>DAIMKA010000373.1:0-1573 GCA_036721955.1 Lachnospiraceae bacterium
AGGTAAGTTTGAAAGTGACATTGATATGTCACTTTCAAACAGCAGCATCGGTGCTAACGCACCGGCTGCCGCATTCGGCGAAATCGCCTTCACGAATTTCGCCTCAGCGAGGTATAAAATGAACATTTTGATTCTGAGTGCGGGAACACGCAATAAGGTGGTGCAGGCTTTCCGCAGGGCACTGAACGGAAACGGAAGGGTCGTTGCAACGGACGCATCGCCTCTGGCACCCGCGCTGTACGATGCGGACAGAGCCTATGTCGTGCCGCGCATCACGGCGCCGGATTATCTGGACCGGATTCTGGAAATCTGCCGGAAGGAAGAGATCCGCGGCGTTTTCTCCCTGATTGATCCGGAGCTGTCACTGATCGCGAGGGAGCGGGCAAGGTTTGAGGCGGCAGGCGTAACCCCGGTGGTTTCCTCCTATGAGCTGTGCGAGACCTGCCTTGACAAGTATCGCATGTATGAGCTTCTGCAGAGGGAAGGCATCCGGACCGCGAAATGCTGGACCGGCGCGGAGGACTTCCGGAAGGCGAAGGAGGCGGGAGAGGTCTCTTATCCGGTTTTCGTAAAGCCTCAGTGCGGGAGCGCGAGCCTCGACATCAACCGGGCGGAAAACGATGAGACGGTGGAGACGCTGTTCGACAATCATGAGAATCTCATGATACAGGAGCTGATGACCGGGCAGGAATACGGGTGTGATCTTTACGTCGATCTCGTTTCCGGCAGGTGCACGTCACTTTTCCTGAAAAAGAAAATCCGCATGCGTGCGGGAGAAACGGACAAATCGGTCTCGGTCAGGGATCCGGAGCTGTTCCGGAGACTGGCTCTTTTTGCGGAAAAATGCGGCTTTCGCGGTATGATTGACATTGACCTGTTCCATGATGAGCATGGAAAGGAAAATGAGACGAGTGAGATTCCGGAGGGAGAGTGGTTTCTCTCCGAGGTCAACCCGCGTTTTGGCGGCGGTTATCCGCACGCTTATGCGTGCGGCGTGGATTTTCCTGCCCAGATGATTGCCAATCTGGAGGGAAAGGAAAATCCGGTGACCATCGGAAACTATGAGACCGGAATCGTGATGATGAAATACAACGAAATCAAGATCCGCCGGGAAGGAGAACTGGCATGAAGGCAGAGAGAACAGGCGAAAGCGGCGCCGGGAGAAAGACGGTGATGATTCTTGCCAATTCTTCCGGAGGTCTTTATGATTTCCGGAACGAGCTGGTGGAAAAGCTCCTGCGGGAGTACCGCGTGGTGGCGAGTCTTCCGGATACGGTGAAGACGGATCTTCTGGAGCAGGAGGGCGTCATCATCGAGCACACGCCGATTAACCGCAGGGGCATGAATCCGGCGCAGGATCTTACGCTGATGCACGCCTATGAACTCCTGATGAAGAAGTATCATCCGGATCTCGTGCTCACCTATACCATCAAGCCGAATGTGTACGGAGGGTTTGTTTGCCGGAAGATGGGAATTCCGTATCTTCCGACGATCACGGGACTCGGGAGCACGTTCCAGAAGAGCGGACCGCTTCTGTTTCTCGTGGAGAGAATGTATTACGAGGGCCTGAAGA
>DAIMKA010000374.1:0-1569 GCA_036721955.1 Lachnospiraceae bacterium
GTACTTTTGTCCTATTCCTCAAAATGGTGTCTGTATTTTATACAAGTGGCACAACCGTTTGCGCTATTTTCTTGTCAGCGCAGCTTTTCCCCGGAGTTTTCACACATCACTCCTGAAACAGTGCTTCAAATTCTTCCCGGCTGATTTTTTCTTTCTCCAGCAGCAGATCTGCCGATCTGTGAAGCACATCAATATTCTCGTTAATGATCTTTCTCGCTCTTGCATAGCATTCGTCTATGATGCGCTTTACTTCCTCATCAATTCGCGATGCCACATTTTCACCATAGCCTCTGGTATGTGCAAGATCTCTTCCGATAAAGACCTCATCATCATCATTGTTGTAATTGATCAGACCGATATTTTCTGACATACCGTATTTTGTGACCATCGCCTTCGCAAGCTCCGTCGCCTGCTTGATATCCTGGGATGCTCCGGTCGTGATATCGTCAAAGATCAGTTCCTCTGCGACACGTCCGCCCAGATCCACCGTGATCTCCTGAAGCATACGTCCCTTGGTATTAAACATCTCATCACGCTCCGGCAGCGGCATGGTATAGCCGGCTGCGCCTGCTCCGGTCGGGATAATGGATACGGAATAGACCGGTCCAACATCCGGCAGCACATGGAAAAGAATTGCATGCCCGGATTCGTGGTATGCCGTGATCTTCTTCTCTTTCTCGGTAATGATACGGCTGTGCTTTTCCGCACCGATTCCTACCTTGACAAAAGAACGCTTGATATCATCCTGTGTGATAAAAGAGCGGCGCTCCTTCGCTGCAATGATGGCAGCCTCGTTCAGCAGATTTTCCAGATCGGCTCCGGTAAATCCCGCTGTCGTCTGCGCGATCTGCTTTAGATCCACGTCATCACTGACCGGCTTATTCTTGATATGAACGTTTAAGATCTCTTCTCTTCCGCCGACATCCGGGCGTCCGACATGTACCTTACGGTCAAAACGTCCCGGACGCATAATCGCCGGGTCCAGGATATCCACGCGGTTGGTCGCAGCCATCACAATGATGCCCTCATTTACGCCAAATCCGTCCATCTCGACCAGAAGCTGGTTTAACGTCTGCTCGCGCTCATCATGGCCGCCGCCCATTCCGGTGCCTCTGCGTCTTGCCACTGCATCAATCTCATCAATAAAAACGATACACGGGGCATTCTTCTTTGCTTCCTCAAACAGGTCACGGACACGGGAAGCTCCGACACCGACAAACATCTCCACAAAATCCGAACCGGAAATACTGAAAAACGGCACTCCGGCCTCACCGGCGATCGCCTTCGCAAGCAGGGTCTTACCGGTTCCAGGAGGTCCCACAAGCAGAACTCCCTTCGGAATCCTCGCGCCAAGCTGGGTATATTTCCCAGGCTCTCTCAGGAAATCGACGATCTCCTCGAGTTCCTCCTTTTCTTCTTTTAAGCCCGCGACATTTGCAAATGTCACTTTTTTATCGGAATCCATCGTCATTTTGGCATGGCTCTTTCCGAAATTCATCATTTTGCTGTTGCTTCCGCCCGCATTCGCCTGATTGTTCATGATCATAAACAGGATAAACATGGCTCCAA
>DAIMKA010000375.1:0-1564 GCA_036721955.1 Lachnospiraceae bacterium
CGCCTTCCGGAAGCGAAAGGCGCGATTTCCGCATTTCTGCGCAGTTTCTTAGCGAGGCATTACAACCCGAGTCCCTTGCTGATGTTGACAATAAAGTCCTGCACATTGGTCACGATTCCGTGCGCCGCAAGACTCCCGCGGTCCGCCAGCTTGTTGACGGTAAACTCGGAGATGTCCACGCAGTAGAAGTACACCTGCCGCACCGTTCCGTCCGGCAGAACCCGGTAGGACGGCGTCATGTTGCCGGTGGCAATGGTGTGCAGCATGGTCGCCATGCAGATCACCGTCGTTGCCTTGCGCACCTGCGCCCGCATGGCATCCTGCGCTTCATAGACATTTCCGAAAACCGGCGGGAGCGGCCCGTCATCGCGGATGGAACCCGCCAGGACATACGGCACATGATACTTCTCACAGCTGTAGATGATGCCGTTGTCGATATGTTCCTTCCGGATAAACTCCGGAATGGAGCCGTCGTATTTTACCCGGTTGATGGTGTCCAGATGATTGTAATGGCCGAGCGGCTGGCTCTCCTGCGTGTAGATATTCTGACCGAGCGCCGTATGCAGATACGCGCCCTCCAGGTCATGCGTCGCCAGTGCGTTTCCGGCAAGAATCGCATCCGCATAACCTCCTGCGATGATTTTGGAGAATGCATTCCGCGCATCGGAATCAAAGGCAAAGGCTGGTCCCATCACCCAGACGACATAACCATGGTCCTTCTCATACCGAAGGAGATCATAGATCTCATCATAGTCCTTGGAAAAGGCTGTCTCACGGGAGCGCCCCTGCCGGAAAGCAAACGTATCCTTCCTGCCTGCCGTCTCGCGGAATCCGTCCGCGTACAGGAAAATTCCGTCCTCACAGTTCTCCGTTCGTCCGCAGATGACAAGATCGCCCTTCTTCAGAAGCCGCGGCTCGCGGACCGCAATCTCACCGTTCTCATACACCGGCACACAGTCCATGCGGCTGTCCTTCGCGAGAAGCCACTCTCCTTTTACCTTGAAATACTCCGGGAAGATGCTCATCGCGTGAAAATCAAGCGGTGCGACCGCATCAAACGGTGCCGGCTCCATTCTCGCCTCCGGTGCATTCTGAAACTTCTCCTCCTGAAAATCCGGCGGATAATACGTTCTCAGCTGAAAACTCATCCCTGTCCCTCCCTGAGGCAAAATTCTCTCTGTATGCAGGGTGCCGCCAAGCGGCACCCTGCAAAGGAGAAGCTGTCATCCGGCATCTTCGAGTGCAGCGTTTTTGCCGGATGCAGCATTTCCGTTGTACTTTTCATCCGATCTGCTGACCCGCTGTAAGCCTGTCAGGAATAGTTTACCTCTCTCAGAATCTTTTTTCATTCGGATATTGTATCGTTCCCGATAGTCTCCGCAGTACCCACCAGTAGCTGACAAGAAGAATTCCGCCCGTAACGATCCACGACACCGGATACACGAGGAACAGCACGCGGAAGCTCCGCCAGTGGCGGAAAACCGTCCCGACCCAGACCAGCCGGAATACAACCGTTCCGAGAATCGTCTCCACCGCAGGCATCATGGACCTTCCCATTCCGCGA
>DAIMKA010000376.1:0-1564 GCA_036721955.1 Lachnospiraceae bacterium
GCTGCAGTTTGAAAGTGACATATCGATGTCACTTTCAAACTTTCCTTTCTGTGCCGCATTTCTGCGGCAGTTTTACTGACCGGTAACGTGTTCTTCCGGATTTACAGGATCCGCATGCTTCTTTTCCTTCTCCAGATAGATCAGCAGAACTGCTACATCTGCCGGAGTAACACCCGACATGCGGGATGCCTGTCCGATGGAGGACGGACGAAGTTCTTTTAACTTCTGCCTTGCCTCCAGGCGAAGGCTCAATACTTCATCATAATCAATATTCTCCGGAATCACGCGATTTTCCAGACGGTTGAACTCTTCCACCTGCTTCTGCTGCCGCTGGATATAACCCTCGTATTTCAGATTGATCTCCACCTGCTCCGTCACTGCATCCGGAAGCTCCGGACGGCCGGGGTCCAGATCCTTCAATTTCTCATAAGTAATCTCCGGACGGCAGAGAAGCTCGGCAAGAGTCACTGCGGTTTTCAGCTCACTGGTTCCGATCTCACGAAGAATCTTCTGATTGGAGGAAGCAGCGCCGATTTTAATGCTCCGAAGGCGTTCCATTTCCTTTTGAATTTCCCGCTCCTTCCAGCAGACATAGTCATACTGCTCCTGTGAAATCAATCCGACACGGTAACCATACTTCCGGAGCCGGAGATCCGCATTGTCCTGTCGAAGGAGAAGCCGGTATTCCGCACGACTGGTCATCATCCGGTATGGTTCCCTGTTGTCCTTGCTGACGAGATCATCAATCAGAACACCGATGTAGCTTTCCGAACGTTTCAGAATCAGCGGTTCCTGTCCTTTCAGTTTCATGGAGGCATTGATTCCTGCCAGAAGGCCCTGTGCGGCAGCCTCTTCATAACCGCTGCTCCCGTTGAACTGTCCCGCGCAGAATAAGCCATCCACTGATTTCATTTCCAGAGACAATTTCAGATCATTGGCATTGATGCAGTCATACTCAATTGCATAGGCATTCTTGACGATTCGACAGTTCTCCAGTCCAGGAACCGTCCGGTACATTCTCTGTTGGACGTCATCCGGCATGGAACTGGACATGCCGTCCACATACATCTCATTGGTGCTGCGGCCTTCCGGTTCAATGAATACCTGATGTCTTGTCTTCTCCGAGAATTTCACGACCTTATCTTCGATCGAAGGACAGTATCTCGGTCCGGTTCCTTCAATGATCCCAGCGTAAATCGGTGAACGATCCAGATTTTCGCGGATAATTTCATGTGTCTCCTCATTAGTATAAGTGAGCCAGCAGGGAACCTGCTCAATCTGCACATCCTTCGGATCCGTCGAATAGGAAAACGGGATAACCTTCTCATCCCCCTTCTGAATGGTCATTTTGGAATAGTCCAGGCTCCTTCCGTCCATTCTCGCCGGAGTGCCTGTTTTGAAACGGCGGAGTCCGATTCCAAGGCGGCTCAGGGAATCCTTCAGAAAAGTAGAGCGCTGCATACCGGACGGCCCCGTCTCCGTAATCGACTCTCCTACAAGACATCTCGCGTTCAGATAGGTTCCGGTACAGATAATAACCGCGCGGCAGGAATAAACCGTTCCC
>DAIMKA010000377.1:0-1561 GCA_036721955.1 Lachnospiraceae bacterium
GCCTGGGCGCTCCGAAGCAGGAGCGCTGGATGGCGGCGCATCGCGGAAGGCTGAATGGCGTGATGCTGGGCGTTGGCGCCGGCTTTAACTTCTATGCGGGCACGGTGCGGCGGGCTCCTGTATGGGTGCAGAAGATCGGAATGGAGTGGCTGTACCGCCTGTTCCAGGATCCGAAGCGGCTGGCCAACCGGTATCTGGTGACGAACGCGAAGTATATCTGGTATCTGGTGGGAGAATTTTTCCATTCCGGGAAGAAATGAGAAACGGGGAACGGGAAGGGTGAACTGCCGGGAGGAAGAAGGACAAAAGAGAAGATGAACCTGCCTGATTACGAGCTTGCCGATATGCATATCCACATCATGCCGGAGGTGGATGACGGATCCGAGAGCATGGAGATGACGATGGAGATGCTCCGGATTGCCCGGGAAAACCGGATCGGAACGATGATTCTGACCCCTCACCACAAGGGAGGGCACCGGAATGTTTCCCCGAACGGGCAGCTTCGGCGGATTGCGGGAATGCAGGATGCGATGGAAGCCTCGGGGGAATGGACCGACGACTGGATGGATCTCTATCCGGGAAATGAAATCATGTATGACAGTTCGGTGCCGGAGGAGCTGGAGGATGGCAGAATTCAGACCATGGCGGATTCGTCGTATGTGCTGGTTGAATTCAAGCCGTGGGAAGAGTTCTCATATATTCAGGAAGGGCTTCGGAATCTTTCCTATGAAGGGTACCGGGTGATTCTCGCACACTGTGAGCGGTACGACTGCATCCGCAGGGACACGGCACTCGCAGGAGACCTGGTGCGGAACCGGATTTATCTTCAGGTCAATGCGGACGATGTGCTGCCCCGTTTCCGGTCTCCGTTTGCCAAATTTGTGAGCGGTCTTTTGAAGGAGGAGCTGGTTTCCTTCATCGGCACGGATGCGCATAAGGACAGAGAGCGTTCGCCGCAGATGCTGCGGTGCTGGCAGTACCTTGCCCGGAAATATGACCCCGATTATGTCCGCGAGATCACGAGAGAGAATACCCTGCGGATCATCGCAGATGAGGAAGTGTGAAACACAGCCATAGGATCGAAGGATTGAAAGTTGAATATTGGAATAGGAAAAGCGCCGTGGAGCGGTTGCGGAGAAATCTCCGGTAGTCGTTCCACGGCGCTTTTTATGATCGTTCATACCGTCTGGTACATTCCCATTTCTCTTGCTTTCTTCTCCTGATCTTCCTGGAGCTTCTTCCGCCATTTTTCCGCCATGGAATGGAGTTCCTTCTCATTCTTTGGCGGAGTTTTCTTTTTCTGGGAGAGGAACCACTCGTAGGCATCGCAGGTTTCCTGCACATCTCCCGAGAAGCAGACCTGCTTGCCGTGGTCGAGCCACAGGATCTTCGTACACAGCTCCCGCACCTGCGGCATCACGTGGGAAACCAGAATGGCCGTCACGCCTCCCTGAATGATTTCCTGCATCTTGTCACCGGATTTCTTGCGGAACGCTCCGTCACCGACCGACAATACCTCGTCCAGAATCAGAATGTCCGGATGTACCAGGCAGGCAATGGA
>DAIMKA010000378.1:0-1554 GCA_036721955.1 Lachnospiraceae bacterium
TACTGCTGCGGACGAAAAATTCGGATTCTGTGCGGAATCAGCGCTTTACGCGTGCGCCTGCGCCGCCCATCAGGCCTTCCACCTCATCGACAGAGGCCATGGAGGTATCGCCCGGAGTGGTCATCGCCAGTGCGCCGTGAGCAGCACCGTAATTGACGGCCTTCTCGGGATCCTGTGTGGTCATCAGGCCGTAAACAAGGCCGGATGCGAAGGAATCGCCGCCGCCGACGCGGTCCAGAATCTCAAGGCCGTTGTACTCCTTGGACTGATAGATCTGGCCGTCCGCCCAGCAGATGGCCTTCCAGTCGTTGACGGTTGCGGTCTTCACCGTGCGGAGCGTGGTTGCGATTGCCTTGAAGTTCGGATAAATCTCTGCGGCATGATCGATCATCTTCTTGTAGCCGTCGATGTTGAGCTTCTTGAGACCTGCATCCTGTCCCTCGATCTGAAGGCCGAGGCAGGCAGTGAAGTCCTCTTCGTTGCCGATCATGACATCCACGTACTTCGCGATTTCCTTGTTGACCTCCTGGCACTTCTCCAGACCGCCGATTGCGGACCACATGGAGGGGCGGTAGTTCAGATCGTAGGAAACCACGGTGCCGTACTTCTTCGCGGTCTTGATGGCCTCGATGACGGTCTCGCAGCTCTGCTCGGAGAGAGCCGCGTAGATTCCGCCGGTGTGCAGCCAGCGGACACCGAGCTCACCGAAAATGTGCTCGAAATTCAGATCCTCCGGCGTTGCCTGGGAGATCGCGGTGTTGGCGCGGTCAGAGCAGCCGACAGCACCGCGGACGCCGAAGCCGCGCTCCGTGAAGTTCAGTCCGTTGCGGCAGATGCGGCCGATTCCGTCGGTCTTCTTCCAATAAATAAGAGAGGTGTCCACGCCGCCCTGCTCGATGAAATCCTTCATCAGGCGTCCGACCTCGTTGTCCGCAAAAGCAGTGATGACGGCGGTGTTCATGCCGAAGCACTTGTGCAGGCCGCGGATGACGTTGTATTCTCCGCCGCCCTCCCATGCGCGGAAGCTCCGGGCAGTGCGGATGCGGCCCTCTCCGGGATCCAGGCGGAGCATCACCTCACCGAGGGATACGGCGTCATACTTGCAGTCCTTGCGGTCTTTCAGATTCAGTTCCATGAAAATCTCCTTTCCAGTATGCAGGCGGGGCGATTGGCCCCGGTTTGTCCGGTCTCTCCGCGTTTTCGAAGAAATCCGAAGAGGCCGCTCAAACATTCCACAATGTGAAATACTGTTTCGCGATATGACATTTGCTGATCCTTATTATAGGAAACCGGGGAAGGAAGTCAAGACGGGAAATCAGATAAAATACGGAAAATAGAACAGAAAATAAAGCGAAAAATCCAACATAATAAAACGGAAAGTCCGGCCCGGACGACGGCGCCGGAAGGGAAGGAAAACGCCGCTTGCCAGAAAGAAATGAAAATGATAAGATGTTTCATATTGTGAAACGGAAGGACATCCTATGAGTGAACAAAAGAGCAAGTTTGAACGTGACATCGATATGTCACGTTCAAACAGCAGCATCGGTGCTGACG
>DAIMKA010000379.1:0-1541 GCA_036721955.1 Lachnospiraceae bacterium
CGCTGCGCATCCTTCTCCCCGGCCATTGCCTGGATCTCCACGGCCTCCAGCTCCCCGTCCGAGGGCTGCTCGATGGCATTGACCATCTCCGTGTAGTCCTTCAGATAGTCCGCTTCCTCCTCCGAAAGCTTCTCCTCCGCATCCAGCGGTTCGTCAATGCCGATGTTGTTCTGCTTCAGATAGTCTTCGACCATCTTCTTCTGATCATCCGACAGCTTCAGCTCCGCAAGGGCCTTTTCCAGTTGGTCTCTTGTAATCATTCCGCGGTTCTTCCTCGCCGCGGCCACCATGCTCCGCAGAATGTACTGGAGCTGGCCTTCCGGATTCTTTTCCTGATTGTTCTCGCTCATACTTTTCTCTTTTCCTCTTACCTGATCCATCGCTACCAAAATATATAACCGTTCAGCGCCCGGCGGTCCGCATTTCAAATCAAAGCCTTCAGCACCGGGTATTCCGCCTGGAAGCCGCCTCAGTCATGCCGGTCGGGTTCGATCGTAATGTTCTCCTGCGCCGGGAGCGGTCCGCCTCCGTTGACGGCGTGCTGGTGATGGAACAGGTGATCCTGGCAGAACTCATAATTGCCCTGGCACTTCGAGCAGTACCGGAACTCCAGCGTCGGATCATCCAGCTCCGTTCTCCCGCAGATCGCGCAGCGGTGTCTCGCCTTTCCCGCCTGGGGGCGCATCTTCGCCGCCGTGCTCTGCCCTGCTGCCGAAGCCGTGCCCGCGCCGGTTCCTCTCTGTCCGGCATTGGTCCACGCCGCATTCCTGCGCTCGCCCTGATGCACCGCCCTCCGGAAGTCCGCGCGGCGCTTCGTTTCCTTCGGCGAAAAACGCCGCATTCTGCCCGAGCGCAGCCAGAAAATCAGGAAGTTCGCAAGCGATGCCGCCATCGCCACGCATACGTACCAGCCTCCGCGCATCGCCGTGGAAATGAAGTCCCACGCGAGCAGAACGCCGTAGAGAACACCCAGCCACTTGACCTTGACCGGGATGATGAACCACAGAAGGACCACCGCATCCGGAAACGTCAGCGCATACGCAAGGAAAATGGACATGTTGACGTAATAGGTACTGAAATACCGCGAGATCGCCGCGAAATACACGGACGCGCTCTCTCCGGTCAGCGACACTCCGGCCACCCCGGCCATGATGTAGGAGACCGCCATCACAACGAAGGCTCCGATGATCGTAATGCCGATGCCGAGCCAGATATACACATTATAGGTATAGGTGCCCCAGACCCGCTCCAGCGAGGTGCCGATGGAATAATAGAACATCATCGCGATGACAATGAACAGAATGTTGCTGGTATCCGGCGGCACCAGAACCCACGTCACAAGACGCCAGATCTGTCCGTGGCAGATGGCATACGGATTCAGGGTCAGGTAATTCAGAAACGGTGCGTTGATGAACTGAAGCAGATACCCGAAGCCGTAGCATAAAATAATCACCAGTGAGAGGTTCTGCACGGCGTATTTCTGAAAAAATCTCTGAACCGGTCCGCGCCCTCCGTAATTGTTTGTATTCATTTTTATACCT
>DAIMKA010000380.1:0-1179 GCA_036721955.1 Lachnospiraceae bacterium
TGCAGCCTGCTTTACAGCATTTTACTCAAGAACAATCAGGTCGTGGGAGTAGTGGTTCAGAACCTCGTGTCCCTCCGGGGTGATCAGGACCAGATCCTCGATCCGCACGCCTGCCGTCCCGGGCTTGTAAATGCCGGGCTCAATGGAATGCACGATGCCGGCCTGCTCCAGACTGTGGTTGGCAAGGGAGACGTCTCCGTACTCATGATCCTGCAGGCCGATGAAATGCCCGAGCCGGTGGGTGAAATAGGGGCCGTATCCGCCTTCGGTGATGATGTCGCGGGCGCAGCGGTCCACGGAGGCAATCTCAATGCCGGGGCGCAGCATTTCCTCTGCGGCCTCATTGGCTCTTCGGACCAGATGGTAGATGGTTCTGGTCTCTTCATCCGGCTCCCTCCGGAAATAGAAGGTCCGCGTCATGTCGGAGCAGTAGTCATTCACGACGCATCCGACGTCGAACAGAACGGCATCGCCCTCCTTCAGGAGCGTGTTGTCCGGCATGTGATGCGGATCCGCGGCGTGATCTCCGAAGGCGACGATCGGATCAAAGGAATGTCCGCTTGCGCCGAGGGACTTGTAGATGCCGAGCATCTGATCCGCCACCTCCAGTTCGGTCACTCCGGCATGAATCAGTCCCTTGAACTGCTCCATCGCGGCATCGTTGACCCGGGAGGCAATGCGGAGCTTCTCCTGCTCGGCGGCGTCCTTGACCGCCCGCGTCTCATCCACGGAAAGAGAACCGTTGACATATCCGGCTGCCGCACCGGCCTCCATGAGACCGATCAGGAATTTCGCGGCCATGGTCTTGTCGACGCCGAGCCGCCCGGACGGATCAAGGAGCGG
Source organism: Lachnospiraceae bacterium (assembly GCA_036721955.1). Classification (GTDB taxonomy): domain Bacteria; phylum Bacillota; class Clostridia; order Lachnospirales; family Lachnospiraceae; genus CAG-791. Next base: position 844 of record DAIMKA010000380.1, read on the forward strand.
CCTGATCACTGCCGTCACGTCATCCGTGTCCGAATAATACACCTTCGGCATGCCGAGGTCCTCCTCAAAGCGGAACAGCTCATTGACGATCAGAACCGCCGGGGTCTGCGTGCGGATCAGAAGCCCCAGAAAACGCTCTCCGGGGACAATCATCTTCCCGCACAGCCAGTAAATTGCCATGGGATCCGTCACCAGCATCTGGTGGATTCCCATTTTTTTCATTTTCTCCTGTACCCGGCAGAGCCGGTCCTTCTGCAGCATAGATATGCTCCCTTCTTTTGCCGTGACGGCAATGAATCATGTGATGACAGGTTATTCTCTATCGTATTCAGAAAT
>DAIMKA010000380.1:1239-1531 GCA_036721955.1 Lachnospiraceae bacterium
GTGTAGCAGAAAATTGAATGATGTAACAAAAAATGATAATATATATAAGAAAATGAACGGAAGGAGAGAAAATGGCTGTTCTGGAAGAGATGAAAACAAAATACGGAGAAAACTATCCGATTTTTCTTTCGGATTTCGGGATGGACGGAGCAACACGGGCGTATTTGTCAAGGAGTGTTGCAGAGGGGCTGATTAAGCGCTTTGCATCTGGAATCTATTTTTTTCCAAAACAGACCAGATTTGGCACGGGGACCCTTTCGTTAAGCACGGTGTATCGGCGCAAGTATATTTG
>DAIMKA010000381.1:0-244 GCA_036721955.1 Lachnospiraceae bacterium
AACCAGATGCAGGGGAAGGCAGACAATAGTTATGGACAGAATCAGGATGGGAGTGATCGGCATCGGAAGCATGGGTTCAGCACATGCAATGCAGATTTATAAAGGCAGAGTGGATGGAATGGAACTGGCAGCGGTCTGTGATACGGATTCACTGCGACTGGAATGGGCAGCGGAAAAATTCGGAAAGGAAACACTTCTTTACATTGATTATCATGAACTGATTTCTTCTGGAAATATCGATGCT
>DAIMKA010000381.1:285-1520 GCA_036721955.1 Lachnospiraceae bacterium
ACAGGCAGGTCTCCATGTGTTGACGGAGAAACCGGAAGGAATTGACATTGCGGCGGCAGAAGAAGTCAACAGGGTGGCGCAAAAGAGTGAATGCGTTTTCGGAATCATGTACAACCAGAGGACCAATCCTCTTTTTGCGGAGCTTCGGAGACGCTTTCGTGAAGGCGAGCTTGGAGAATTGATTCGTTTTACCTGGACAATCACAAATTGGTACCGTACGCAAGCTTATTATGATTCTGGATCTTGGAGAGCAACATGGACTGGGGAAGGCGGTGGTGTTTTGATGAATCAGTGTCCGCACAACCTGGATATCTGGCAGTGGATGACGGGAATGCCAAAGCGCCTGATCGCAAGTTGCCGCACTGCGCATTTTCATGATATTGAAGTGGAGGATGAGGCGGAGATTTACGCCGAATATGCAAACGGAGCGACCGGTGTGTTCCTGACTTCGACAGGAGAATATCCGGGCACGAATCGCCTGGAACTCTCCGGAACCAAAGGAAAGGCTGTGATTGAAAACGGAGTATTGACACTTCAGCTTCTGGAGCAGGATATCCGTGAAATTACTGTGGCGTCACCGGAATGTATGCCGCATTGTGAAATAAAGACGATGGAAATTTCGCAGAAAGACCAAGAAAGCGGCCATCTTGGAATTTTGAATGATTTCAGCCGGGCAGTTCGGAAGGGAACAGAACTCCTTGCACCTGGAAGAAGGCATTTTTGGATTGTCGATCGCCAATGCGGCGTATCTTTCATCATGGACGCATGAATGGGTGGAACTTCCGCCAGATGGAGAAAGCTATCGGGCGGAGCTTCGAAGAAGGCAGGAAAGTAGTGCGGGAAGAGGACTTGAAAGAGGCCAGAACATTACGGGCGAGTATTCGGAGCGATGGCGTGTGAAATGGTAGAAACACATGTCAGGTGACGATGGACAAACCGGAGGGACATTGGTTGGAGCTTCAGATGGATGGAAAGAATCCTCAGCACGCAGGTGTCATTGAGGAATTTGCACGACACATCCTTCATGGGGGACTGCTGGTTGCAAAAGAATTGGAGGGGATTTGTGGTGTCGGCTCGTCAATGCTATGTATTTGTCCGTATGGACAGGGCAGATAGTGCGGGCCTCGGTTGATCTGGAAGTATATTATCTCGCATTTCAGGAGAAGCGAAAGAATGCTAAGCATCAGTTCGATATTCACGAGAGTGACTACTGAAAGTGACAGAAAGCCAAACGG
>DAIMKA010000382.1:0-1508 GCA_036721955.1 Lachnospiraceae bacterium
GATGATGCATGGATGACAGACCGCATGGGTCTGTCATCCGCTTTTTACTTTTCAAGACTTTACTCTTCAAAGCCTTACTTCTCAAATGCCGCCTTCAGCGCCTGATCCAGATCCCAGAGAATATCGTCGATGTTCTCCGTTCCGATGGAAAGACGGATCGTGGACGGATAGATGTTCTGCTCCGCCGCTTCCTCCTCAGAGAGCTCGGCGTGAGTCGTCGTCAGCGGGTGTACCACCAGAGACTTCACATCTGCCACATTGGCAAGAAGCGAGAAAATCTGCAGATGGTCAATGAACGTGAATGCCTCTTTCTGGCCGCCTTTGATATCGAAGGTGAAGATCGAACCGCCGCCATTCGGGAAGTACTTCTCGAACAGCTTGTGATCCGGATGCTCCGGAAGAGCCGGGTGATTGACCTGCTTCACATAGGGGCTCTTCACCAGATACTCCAGAACCTTCTTCGTGTTCTCCCAGTGCCGGTCCAGACGCAGAGAGAGCGTTTCGGTTCCCTGCAGGAGCAGGAACGCATTGAACGGAGAAATGGCAGCGCCCTCATCCCGGAGAATGATGGCTCTTACGTAGGTAATGAATGCTGCCTTTCCGGCTGCCTGCACGAAGGAAAGGCCGTGATAGGACTCGTTCTGCTCCGTGAACTGGGGGAAGAGCCTGCTTGCCGACCAGTCAAAGGTTCCGCCGTCCACGATGATGCCGCCGAGTGTGGTGCCGTGTCCGCCGATAAACTTCGTTGCGGAGTGAACCACAATGTCCGCGCCGTACTCAATCGGACGGATCAGGTAGGGCGTTCCGAAGGTATTGTCGATAACGAGCGGAAGTCCGTGGCTGTGCGCGATCTTCGCAATGGCCTCAATATCCGGGATATCCGCATTCGGATTCGTCAGTGTTTCAATGTATACGGCTCTCGTGTTCTCATCAATGGCGTTCTCAACCTCGTCGAGGTTTCTCGTATTGACGAACTTCGCCTCTACGCCGTAATTCGGAAGGGTGTGCTTCAGAAGGTTGTAGGACCCGCCGTAAATGGTCTTCTGTGCAACGACATTCTGTCCGGCATGTGCCAGTGCCGTGATCGTGTAAGTCACCGCCGCAGCTCCGGAGGCAACGGCCAGTCCGCCGACGCCGCCTTCCAGCGCGGCGATTCTCTTCTCCAGAACATCCTGCGTGGAGTTGGTGAGTCTGCCGTAGATGTTGCCGGCATCGCGGAGCGCGAAGCGGTCCGCCGCATGCTGCGCATTGTGGAAAACATAAGAGGTTGTCTGATAAATCGGGACAGCCCTGGAATCCGTTGCCGGGTCTGCCTGCTCCTGTCCTACGTGAAGCTGCTTGGTTTCAAATTTGAATTCATGTTCGCTCATGGCTTATTCTCCTCGTCTCTTCCCTGTACCTTCCGTACCGGGACTTTTATCGTAACCGATTCATCCTGCCGTTTGCAAGTATCCGAAATGTGTGCAATCCGTTCAGCACATCTCAGATTTCCTGCGGAAACTCCCTGC